>WQUE01000209.1 GCA_009785885.1 Actinomycetes bacterium | reverse complement strand
TCCAGGCCGCCGACACGGTAGGCGGGCGCCAGTGCCGTGATCGCCGGCACGACCGCCACCAGCGCGAAGCCGGCGTGGGCGATCGACGAGTAGCCGAGGAGCCGCTTGGCGCTGGTCTGCGTCAGACCGAACAGGGCACCGATCACCATGGAGGCGACCGCCACGACGGCCAGTGGTATCTGCCAACTCCACAACAACCCACCCAGCGGCACGAACAGGATGCGGATCAACGCGAAGATCGCCGCGATCTTCGTCGCCACGGCCATGAACGCACTGATCGGCGTCGGCGCGCCGGTGTAGACATCGGGCACCCACGAGTGGAACGGCACCGCACCGACCTTGAACAGCAGGCCCACGGCCAGCAGGCCGAGGCCCATCATGAGCATCACGTCCGAACCCGAGGCGGCGGCGATCTCCGAATCGATGCCCCGGTAGTCGAGCGAGCCGGTCGTGCTGTAGACGGTGGCCACACCGAACAGGAAGATCGCGCTGGACAGGGCGCCCAGCAGGAAGTACTTGAGGGCCGCCTCCTGGCTCAGCAGACGACGCCGGCGCGCCAGGCCGCACAGCAGATACAGCGGAAGCGACAGCACCTCCAGACCGACGAACGCGGTGATGAGGTCGTTCGCCGCCGGGAAGATCAGCATGCCGGACACGGAGAACATCATCAGCGGGAAGACCTCGCTGTGCTCGCTGCGCGCCGCAAGGGCCGCCCGTTCGAACACCGACCCGGGCGTGGCCACGCCGGACGCGGCGAAACTGGAGGAGCCCAGCCCCGCGGCCCGCTCGGCGGCCAGGCCGACCGCGCCGAGGCCGAACACGAGCACGAGCGCCCATGTGCCGTACGTCGTCCTGTCGAACGCCAGCGACCCCTCCACGCCGATCTGGAAGTCCTTGCCGACCCAGGTGCCGATCGTGAAGGCGAGCGCCGTCACGATCGTCAGGAACGCGATCGCCGCCTGGACGAGGAAGCGATGAGCCCGGGGCACGAGGGCCTCGGCCAGGACGCCCACGACGGCCCCGGCCACCACGGCCAGCACCGGGGCCAGTTTCAGGTACTCGATCACCGGTGTCATCGCTCACTTGCCTTTCAGGATCGCGGGCGAGGGATCGTCCACGCCGAGAGCCGTCATGGTCTGCTGCGTGGTCGGCGCGACCATCGTCGTGATGATCGACGGGACGAACCCGCCCACCAGCAGCAACGCGACCAGCACCCCGGCCACACCCGCCTGGCGGATGCCGAGATCGGCCTTCAGTTGCTCCGCGGTCGCCTCGTCCGGCTCGCCGGTCATCGTGCGCTGGTACGCCAGCATGACGTAGACGGCCGCCAGGAGGGTGCCCAGCGTCGCCACGGCCGTGTACACCGGGTGTCGCTGCCAGGCGCCGGCCAATGCGAGGAACTCGCCCGCGAAGTTCGCGAAGCCGGGCAGGCTGAGGGTCGCCAGGCCACTCATGAGGAACAGCCCGGCGAGCAGCGGGGCCTTGCGCGCGACGCCGGTGAACTCGCCGACGCTCTGCGTCCCCAGCTTCGTCGCGGTCCAGCCCGCGACCAGCAGCAATGCCGCCGCCGACAGGCCGTGCGCGAACATGTAGGCCGCCGCACCCGTGATCGACGCCGACGTGAAGCTGAAGATCCCGAACACCATGAAGCCGAAGTGACTGATCGACGTGAACGCGACCAGCCGCATCAGGCTACGCGACACGGCCGCCATCAGCGCGCCGTACAGGATCGAGATCAGGGCCAGGATCAGCACGACGGGCGCCGCCCACTGGCTCGCCTGCGGGAACAGCCGCAGGCACAGGGCGATCATCCCGAACGCGCCGATCTTGTCCAGGACGCCGACGACGAGCACGGTCGCGCCGGGCGCGGCCTGGCCGGCGACGTCCGGCAGCCACGAGTGCACGGGCACCATCGGCGCCTTCACGGCGAACGCCACGAAGAACGCGATGAAGCACCACCGCGCGACCCCCGCCGACATGGGCAGATGCGCCAGGTCGCCGAGCAGCAGGCTCGGGGTGCCTGTCGACACCGAGTTCGCGATCAGCTGGACGACGCCGGCGAGCATGACCAGGCCGCCGCCGAGGGAGTACAGCAGGAACTTCAGCGCCGCGCCGCCGCGCCGCACGCCGCCCCATCCGCCGATCAGGAAATACGCCGGCACGAGCGTCGCCTCAAAGAAGAAGAAGAACAACAGCAGGTCGTTCGACAGGAAGACGAACAGGGCCAAGCCCTGGACCAGCAGCGCCAGCGGCGTGAACAGGCCACCCCTCCACGACGCCCGCGCCTCCCGTTCGACGGGATCGGCGGCCACCTCGTCGGGGGCGATCGCGTCGTCGTCGTCCTCGCCGAGGCGCCACGTCACGATCAGGACGGCGAGCGGCAGGATCGTCGCCAACAGAACCATCGGCTTGGCGAGCCCCGTCAGGGACAGCGCCCACCAGGCGCCGATCGCTGGAATCCACGAGTACTGGACGGTGAAGTCGTAGCCGTGGCCCTGCATGGCGACGAGCGTCACCCCGAGCGCCAGCGTCGCCGCCGCGAACACAAGCCCGATCCAGCGCCCCAGGTGGCCGCGGACGGCGAACGTCACGACGGCCCCCAGCAGGGGCAGCGCACCCAGAATGGTCAGCAGCATGCTCATCCCCCCACTCGGATCCCGACCAGCATGACGCCGGCGACCACGACCGCCCCGAACGCGACGAGCAGCGCGTACGAGCGGACCATGCCGTTCTGTAGGCCGCGCGCCCACAGGGACAACCCGGCCAGGCCGTGGACGACGCCCCGGACGCTGCCCTCGACGACGTAGCGGTCCGTGGCCGCCACGCCCGCCGCCAGCACGGCGCCGGGCCGCACGACGACCGCGTCGACCGCCTGGTTCATGTACAACTCGTTCTCACCGGCGAGCACCAGCGGGTTGTGCGCCTCGGCGGCCAGCGCCCCCTCGGGCGCGCGGTACACGAGCCAGGCGACGAGCACACCGATCGCGACGACGGCGAGCGCCACGATGCCCAGCAACGGCACATCCAGAAGGCCCGTGTCGTGCACCTCGGTGTTCAGCGCGCCCGCAAGCCACCCCTGGATCCAGCCGTTCATCGCGAGGCCGAGGCCGAGCCCCAGCACTGCGAGGAACACGAGCGGCACCGTCATCACGGCGGGCGACTCGTGCGGATGTGTGTCCTCGGCCCAGCGTTTGCGGCCGGTGAAGGTGAGCAGGACGAGCCGCGTCATGTAGAACGCCGTCACGCCCGCGCCCAGGATCGCACACACACCGTAGACCGGGGAGGCCGCGAACGCCGCGACGATGATGTGGTCCTTCGAGTAGTAGCCGGCCGTGAACGGGAAGCCGATGATCGCCAGGTAGCCGCAGGCGAACGTGATCGCCGTCCACGGCATCGCCTTGCGCAGGGCCCCGTAGGTGCGGATGTCCGTCGAATCGTCCATGCCGTGCATCACCGAGCCCGCACCAAGGAACATGTTCGCCTTGAACGCGCCGTGGGTCAGCAGGTGGAAGATCGCGAGCGCCCCACCGGCCGGGCCGAGGCCCGCCGCCAGCATCATGTAGCCGATCTGGCTCATCGTCGAGCCCGCCAACACCTTCTTGATGTCCGTCTTTGCGCAGCCGATCCAGGCTCCGACAAGCAGCGTCACCGTGCCGACGACGGCAACGGCCGTCTGGGCCGCGGGGGCGAGCGCGTAGATCGAGTGGCTGCGGACGACCAGGTACACGCCGGCGGTGACCATCGTCGCCGCATGGATCAGCGCCGACACGGGGGTCGGGCCCTCCATCGCGTCGAGCAGCCAGCTCTGCAGCGGCACCTGCGCGGACTTGCCGCACGCCGCGAGCAGCAGGCCGAAACCGATCAGGCCGACCCACGGCGTCCCCACCGCTCCGATGCCCGCGTCCACCTTGTCAAAGTCCACCGAGCCGATCTGGGCGAACAGCATCATCACGGCCATGAGCAGGCCGAGATCGCCGAGCTTGTTCACGAGGAACGCCTTCTTGGCGGCCAGCGCGGCGCTGCGACGCTGCTGCCAGAAGCCGATCAGCAGGTAGCTGGCGAGCCCCACGCCCTCCCAGCCGATGAACACCATCACGTAGTTGCCGCCGAGGACGAGCGTGAGCATCGCGGCGGCGAACAGGTTGAGGAAACCGAAGA
>WQUE01000208.1 GCA_009785885.1 Actinomycetes bacterium | reverse complement strand
GCGGTTGATGGAGGCCGACGCCGGGGTCGTGGTGCGCGTCACCAAGCGTGGGAGGCCCCTGTTCCAGGTGACGGCGATCCCGGACGATACCGACGTGATCCGAGCGCTCGTGCGGGGCGGAGTGGCAGTCGCGCCGGCGAATCCAGCGCGCACGCCGATTGCCTACGACGACATGGGCGTGCCCCCCGGTGTCGACCTGATCGATGATCTTGCGCGCGATCGGACACGCCTTGGCTGAGCGCTGGTACGTCGATTCGTCCATCGTGCTCCGGATCGTCAAGGAGGGCTCTCCGGCAGCGCGGGCCTGGTTCGATCGCGCGCTGGCGGACGGCGACGACCTTGTCACCTCGCGGTTCATGGTGGTCGAGGTGCTCCGCGTGCTTCAGAACGCGGGTCTGTCCACGGCGGTGGCGCGGGAGGTCATCTCGCGTTTCACCCTGCTGGTGCTCGACGACGCGCTGGCCGACGACGCTGTCGCGTTGCCGGGCGTGGTCGGTGGGGCCGACGCCCTCCATCTCGCCTCGGCGATGCGTGTGGGGACGACCGCTGTCACCGTGGTGACGCACGACCTCCAGATGGCCCGGGCGGCGTCCGGCCTGGGTTTCGCCGTGTGCGATCCCGTGACCGACGATCCCGCGTATCCGCGCGCGGTCACCCGGTAACGGCGCGCCGACGACGGGCGGCCACAATGGGGACATGAACATCGCGGTGAACGTGTCGGGGGACGAGGTCGGCGGCGGGTTGGGCCGGGCGGCCACGATGGCGGTGGCGGCGGTCGAGGATGGAGCTATCGCCTCCTGGACGACGGTGGACGTCGGCTGGGACGCGAGCCACGACCAGATCGATGCCGGGGTGGCGTCCGAGGGCGGGCACCACGCCCGCATCGTGCGCTTCATGCGCGAGCATGAGATCCGCGGGGTCGTGACGGGGCACGCCGGGCCGCCGATGGTCCACACGCTGGGTCTCATGGGCATTCACGTGTTCGCCGCCGAGGGCGACGCCCGCGAGGCCGCTCTCGCCGCAGCCGCGGTGCTGGCGGAGACGTAGGCACCGGTGGCCGGCCGGCACACGATCGTCCGCAGGCATGCCTCCCGCGGGTCGCGTGGCGTTCCGAGTTGAGTTGTCACCGCCTGGGCGACGTCTGGGCGCCGGTTCGTGGCGAGAACTCAACTCCGAGCGTCCTGAGGTCTCCCCGGATTGAGCCGTGCGTGCGACGGGAGCGGCCCGGCACCGGCACCCACGGAACCCTCGGCGATGGGCGGAGCCAAGGGGGAGCCGCGCCGCCGGTCAGGCCAGCAGCACGATCTTGCCTCGGGAGTCGCCGGAGTCGAGCAGTTCATGCGCCCGAGCGGCCTCGGCCAGGGGTAGGACGGTGGTGGCCGGCGGGGTGATCGAGCCGTCCTCGTACAGCGGCCAGACCCGCTCCGCGACGGCAGCGCAGATGGCCGCTTTCTGGTCGTGGGGACGGGTGCGCAGGCTCGTGGCGGTGACCGTGCCGCGCTTCGACAGCAGCTTGCCGATGTGCAGTTCCCCGCGCACGCCCTTCTGCATGCCGATGATGACGAGGCGGCCGTCGTCGGCGAGCACGTCGACGTTGTGGCCGAGGTAGGCCGCGCCGATCACGTCGAGGATCACGTCGGCGCCGTGGCCGCCGGTCGCCGTCCTGACCTCGTCCCACCAGTCGGCGTGGTAGTCGATGGCGGCGTTGGCGCCCAGGCCGACGCAGTATTCACGCTTGTCGGACGAGCCGGCGGTCACGAGCACCCGGCAGCCCAGCGCGCGGGCGTACTGGATCGCGAAGCTACCCACCCCGCCCGCGCCGCCGTGGATCAACACGGTCTCGCCCCGGGCGAGTCGCACGGTGTCGAAGTTGGACACGACCGTCGCGGCGGTCTCCATGATGCCGCCGGCGATCGCCAGGTCGAACCCGGCAGGCGGCGCGACGCACTCGTTCGCGGCGGCCCGGACGTATTCGGCGTAGCCACCACCTGGAAGCAGGGCGACGACCGGATCGCCGACGGCGTGGGCGGTCACGCCGGGGCCGAGCGCTTCCACGACGCCCGAGCACTCCAGGCCCATGAGGTCGCTGGCACCCGGCGGCGGCGGGTAGTAGCCCTGGCGCTGCAGCAAGTCCGCCCGGTTGACCCCGGCCGCGGTCGTGCGGATCAGCACCTCACCGGCCCGGGCGACGGGCATGGGCACCTCCTGCCACACCATCTGATCGGTGCCACCGGGCTCCTTCACGACGATCGCATGCATGGGGTCAGTCTAGGCCGCACGACGCGGTCCGGGGCGGCACCTTGGTGTTGCGGTCCGGCGACGCGGGTCCGCGCGGGGACGTCGTCTAGACTGGCAGCCGTCCACCGCGTGGCGGTGGTCCGGCGAGGTCGCATAGTGGACGAGTGCAGCCGCCTTGAAAGCGGCCGAGGGTGAAACCTCCCAGGGTTCGAATCCCTGTCTCGCCGCAAAGCGGCGTGACAGCGATGAGAACCCGTGAGGGCGCGAGCATCGAGAGGCAGTCCGGGGGACTGCCGAGCGAGTGAGCGTGCCGAGGCGAGTGGGAACGAGCCGAGGCGGGCGGCTTCGCTGGAGGCGAAGACGCGGCGAATCCCTGTCTCGCCGCAAAGCGGCGTGACGGTTCCTGGCCCCAACGGCACGCGGTCCGGTGGGTTTCCACCCAGAATCGGCCCAATTTGCGTGCAAACCCATCGGACCGCTGCCTCCAGCCTTGGGTGAGGCGCGGGTCGTCGTCACTCACCTCAGGCAGGCGACCACCGGGGATGCGCGGGACGTCACGGGAGAGAGGCGAAGTCGACGACGAGGGCCGCGTACGCGCTTTGTGCAGCGGGGAAGTCGCCATCGGTGGCGCTGGTGTACCCCACGGCGACGATCTCTCCGGACGGCACGAAGACCAGGTCCTTGAGGTCGCTGACAGCGACGGAACCACCCCAGGTCCCGTAGTCCTGGAGTCGGCCGTCCGCCGAGACCCTGGCGAGAAGTGCCTCGTCGGACGAGTCGTGGCGGATGGCGAAGTCGCCGCTGGAGATGTTGGTGTTGCCGCCGGCGATGATGCGGCCATCCGGCCAGATGACCACGCTCCAGAAGCCGGACATGCCAGGGCCGCCGAAACCGTGGGCCCACAGCGGCGTGCCGTCGGGGGCGAAGGAGGACAGCGCCGCGCAGAAGTAGTCACCCGGACCTGTGCCGGGGGTGAAGTCGCCGTCGCGGCCGAAGCCGAAGCCGGCCGCCACCACCGTTCCGTCCGGGCCGATGGCCACGGCCGAGAACTCGTCACCGCCCGAGCCGCCCTGCACTTGGCGCCACAGCGGGTTGCCGTCGGCGTCCAGCCGGGCGACGAGGGCGTCCCGGATGTTCGGGTCGGCCGAGACGTTCTTCGCCGGAAAGTCGCCATCTGCCGATTGTGTCGAACCGGCCACGACGATGTCGCCGTTCGGCGCGAGCGCCAGGCCGTTGAACGCGGATTGGCCGCTGCCGCTGTAGGTCCGGTCCCAAACCGGCGTCCCCGTCGGCGACAGCTTGACCAGGAATGCGTTGAAGCCGCCGGCCACGACGATGCTGCCGTCATCGGTGAAGGCGACGGCGGTGACGTAGTTCTCGCCGGGGCCGAGCGTGCGGGACCACAGGACCGTGCCCTCGGGACTGAAGGCGGCGACGACGCCGCTGCTCGTCAGGACGTTGCCGTTCTGCGTGAAGTCGCCGTCCGTCGAGTCGGTGTATCCCACCGCGACGATCGTGCCATCGGATCGGACGGCCACATCGGTGAACTCGTCGTGTCCACGTCCTCCGAGGGTCTTGCTCCACCACAGGCTGCCATCGGCCGCGTAGGCGGCGATCGCCGCGTTGCGGTGGACGCCGTACATGTCCCCGTCGGCGGCGGGCGCATCGGAGGTGTAGCCGACGGCGATGCGCGCGCCATCCGGGGCCAGCGCGACGCCGGCGAACCAGTTGTCGCCGGCGTCGCCGAACGTGGCGGACCAGTTGATGGTCGTCAGGTTGCCCACGGCCGCCGGGGGAGGTACCCCGCCGTTGCCCTCGGGGGCTTGGCCGGCCGGCTGGCCTGCCGGGGCCGGCGGGGCGTCGGCGGTGGTGCGGTTGAAGACGAGGATGCCGCCGGTGACGACGAGGGCGACCGCGGCCACGACG
>WQUE01000207.1 GCA_009785885.1 Actinomycetes bacterium | reverse complement strand
CGCGAACCGGCGCGCCATCGACGCGTTGGAGGCGAAAAGCGCCCGACTGTTGGCCCAGGTGATCCAGGCGTACCGGTGGCCCGGCTGGGCGCCCGTACCGCGGGGGCCCGACCGCAGGTCACTCCGCGCCGGCCAGGGTGGCGAACAGGGTGGCGACCAGACCCTCGTCCTTGCGCCGCGGCTCGCGCTCCACGCCGCTGAGCACGTCGAGATAGCGCGCCCCGGTCGCCTGCACGAGCCCCGCGGCGTTGCCGGGCGCCACACCCCCGGCGAGGAACACGGGCCGGTCGGACGCCGCCACCAGCCTCCGGTACAGGCCGACATCGGCGGCCCCGCCCGTCGCCGCGTCGCCGGGCATCCGGGTGTCGGCCACGAGCGCCGCCACGCCCGCGTGGCAGAACGCCCGGGCGTCCCCCTCCGGGTCGGCCGCGTCGGGGAACACGGCCTTGATCACGCCGATCCCGGTCCCGGCGAGCGCGTCCACGATCGCCGCCGTCTCGTCCACCGATTCGCGGCCGTGAAGCTGGACGTAGTCCGGGCGGGTCGCACGGGCCAGGCGGCAGATCGCGTCCACATCCCCGGCGGTGACCAGGCACGTCTTCGCCACGTCCCGTGTGGCGGCGACCAGCCGCGCGGCCTGTGCGGGCTCCAGGTTCCACGGCACAGGCTCGGGGTACACGACGAAGCCGAGCACGTCGGCACCGTACCGCGCGCACATCGCGGCGTCGCCGGCATCCGTCTGGCCGCACAGCTTCACGACGGGTCGCATGATCGTCCCCTCCAGCGCACACGGAGCCCGGCCAGCGCGGCGACGGGGTCGTCCGCGCGCCACAGGGCCGTCCCGACGAGCACGGCGTCCGCCCCGGCGAGGGCCGCGGACTCGGCATCCGATCGTGTGGCGATGCCGCTCTCGGACACGAGCAACGTCCCGCCCGGAACCAACCCCGCCAGGGCGGACGTGCGCTCCACGCCGCCGTCGTCGGTCTCGCCGGCGGTGATGTCCCGGTTGTTGATCCCCACCAGATCCGCCCCGAGACGCCTGGCCCACGCCAGCTCGTCGGCCGTGTGCGCCTCGACGAGCGCCTCGAGTCCCGCCCCGGCCGCGACCTCCGCCAACCGCGTCAGCGTGCGCTCGTCCATCAGCGAACAGATGAGCAGCACCGCGGACGCGCCGAGCGCCGCCGCCGCCTCCACCTGGACGGGCGTGGTGATGAAATCCTTGCGCAGCACCGGCACGCCGGTGGCCGCGACCACGTCCGCCAGGAGGGCCTCGCTGCCGCCGAAGTCCCCGGGCGCGGTCACGACGGACAGCACCCGGGCACCCCCGGCGACCATCTCCGCCGCGAACGCCACCGGATCGCGGCCCACGAGCAGGTCGCCTTCCTTCGGCGAGGCGCACTTGAGGTCGGGGATGACGCCGAGGAAGCCCTGCGCATTCTCCCCGCGCAGCGCGGCGGAGAATGGCCCACTCACGAGGCGGCCACCTCGTGGGAGCCGGCGCGCAACTCCTCCAGCTTCGCCCGCGCCGCCCCCGAATCGATCAGCTCCGCCGCCTTGACCACGCCGTCCGCGAAGTCGGCCGCCCGTCCCCCGATGACGAGCGCCCCGGCCGAGTTCAGCAGGATCGCGTCGCGCCGCGGCCCGCCGATCGCCCCCGAGAACACACCGGTGATCGTGGACGCGTTCTCCTCGGGTGTGCCCGTGCGGATGTCCTCCAGGCGGCAACGCTTCAGACCGATGTCCTCCGGGACCAACTCGAACGTGGTGACGGCGCCGTCCGCCAGGCGGTTCACGCGTGTCGCCCCGAGGAGGGACAGCTCGTCCAGGCCGTCGAGGCCGTGCACGAACATCGCGTCGGTGTAGCCCAGCTCCTTCGCGACGTGCGTCACCGTGTCGAGCAGGTCGAGCTTGTAGACGCCGAGGAGGTGGCGGGGGGCGAACGCCGGGTTGATCAGGGGGCCGATGATCGAATAGAAGATCGTCTTGATGCCCAGCTCCTGCTCCGGCGGCAGCACCTTGCCCATGACCGGGTGGAACAGCGGCGCGTGGAGGAACGCGATGCCGATCTGCTCGATCAGCCGCTCCGCCTGGGCCGGCGTCAGGTCGATCTGGACGCCGAGCGCCTCCAGCACGTCGGCCGAACCCGACAGGCTGGCGATCGAACGGCTGCCGTGCTTGGCGATGGGGATGCCGGCCGCCGCCGCGACGATCGCCGTGGCGGTCGAGATATTGAACGTGGACGCCCCGCCGCCGGTGCCGCACGTGTCCATCAGGGGCTCGGACACGTGGGGCCGGATGGGCACGCAGTGCGCCCGCATGGCCTGGGCGATCGCCGTGATCTCGGACAGCGAGGCGCCCTTCATCAGCAGGGCGACCTGGAAGCCTCCGATCTGGACGTCGCTGACCGAATCGTCGGCGATCGCGTCGATCAACGCGAACACCTCGTCGGGCGTCAGCTGCTCGCCGCGGGTGAGTTTCCCGAGGATGTCTTGGTACATGATCCGCTCCTTGTCTGTGATCGCCTGGAGCCAGACATGCAAAGACCGCCTGTCCACCAGGCGGCCGATTGACGCGACAGCAGGACCGCCTAGGAGGCGGGCCACCACATCGTCGCGTTCTGCATAAAGGTCACTGTAGACGCATTCGCCGCGGTTCGCAATCCGTCCGCCCCGGCGTCACGGCTGCGCGGTGTCGCCGGAGCGATTCGCCGGCACGACGTCCCGGCCAGGGAGCGGCACCAGAGTCATCCCGCCGAGCCTCACCGCGCGGCGGTCGAACGTATGCGTGGTGGCGCATCAGGGGTACCGGTAGCCCCGCTGCAGGACCCAGACGAACTCGACGAGGGTGATAAGGCTGATGTAGCCGGGATCCTCCGGGGTCAACGATCGGACGAGCGCCCGGGCCTGTTCGGACTGGACGGGATCGTCCCGGACGACGAAGTCGCGGTGGGCATGAGCACTCCTTCGTGGGCCCACCTTACCAAGCGGTAAGGCGGTCAGTCGTGCACGGAGTAGTTGGGCGCCTCGATGGTCATCATGATGTCGTGCGGGTGGCTCTCCCGCAGGCCCGCCGCGGTGATCCGGACGAAGCGCCCGTGCGCGTGCAACTCGTCGAGCGTGGGCGCCCCGGCGTAGAACATCGACTGGTGCAGGCCCCCGACAAGCTGATACACGACCTGCGACAACGGTCCCCGGTACGGCACCTGGCCCTCGATGCCCTCCGGCACGATCTTCTCGTTCGCCTCGACATCGGCCTGGAAGTAGCGGTCCTTGCTGTAGCTCATGTGACGGCCGCGGGACGCCATCGCGCCGAGCGAGCCCATGCCCCGGTACGTCTTGAACTGCTTGCCGTTGATGAACACCAGCTCGCCCGGGCTCTCGTCGCACCCGGCGAGCAGGCTGCCGAGCATCACCGTGTCGGCCCCGGCGACGAGCGCCTTCGCGATGTCGCCGGAGTACTGGAGGCCGCCGTCCCCAATCACGGGCACGCCCGCCGGGCGGCACGCCCGGGCCGCCTCGTAGATCGCCGTGATCTGGGGCACGCCCACCCCGGCGACCACCCGCGTCGTGCAGATCGACCCGGGACCGACGCCGACCTTCACCCCGTCCGCCCCGGCCTCGACCAGGGCCTTCGCCGCCTCGTACGTCGCCACATTGCCGCCGACGACGTCCACCCCGGCCGCGCGCGGCTCCGCCTTCAGCCGGGCGATGATGTCCAGTTCCGCCCGACTGTGCCCGTGGGCGGTGTCGACGACGAGCACGTCCACGCCCTCCTCGACCAGCGCCATCGCCCGCTCCCACGCGTCCCCGAACACCCCGACGGCTGCACCGACGCGCAGACGTCCCTGCTCGTCCTTCGTCGCCAGCGGGTACCGGCCGGACTTCACGAAGTCCTTCAGGGTGATCAGGCCGGTGAGACGTCCCGCAGCGTCGATCAGCGGCAGCTTCTCGATCTTGTGCCGGGCCAGCAGCGCCAGCGCATCCTCGGGCGCGATCCCAGGATGGCCAGTCACCAGCGGCATCGGCGTCATCACGGCCCCGACCAGGCGCTTCGGGTCCGTCTCGAAGCGCATGTCGCGGTTCGTGACGATGCCGAGCAGCTTCTGCTCGGCGTCGACGACCGGGATGCCGCTGATGCGGTACGTGCCGCACAGCACGTCGGCCTCGCCGATCGTGGCGTCCGGGC
>WQUE01000206.1 GCA_009785885.1 Actinomycetes bacterium | reverse complement strand
GCGCTCACCCGGCACGGACCCCGGCGACCGCGATGCTTCGACCGCACGACCGGGACAGCCGCCGCCGTCGTCACCGTACGCCCGCATGGCGACATGACCCCCAGCCACCCCGACTCCTGAACCCCACCCCAGTCGAATCGGCTAGCCAAGGCCACATCATTGCCCCGAAGCCGTCAAACCTGGCCAAGTCGGGACGATGCCGGGCAGGCGCACTGGGCGAGCATCCGGCACAACTGCCCGGCCCCCGTGCTCAGCCGCGGACGGCGGCCGCGAGGGCCTCGGCCCGGTCGGTGTTCTCCCAGGTGAACACCTCATCGGGGCGGCCGAAGTGGCCGTAGCAGGTGGTGCGGCCGTAGATGGGCCGCAGCAGGTCGAGGGCGTCAATGATCGCGGCGGGACGCAGGTCGAACACGGACTCCACGGCCGCGCGGATCTGCTTGTCCGGGACGACGCCGGTGTGGTGCGTGTCGATGTACAGGCCGACGGGACGGGCCTTGCCGATCGCGTACGCCACCTGGGCCTCGCAGCGGCGCGCCAGCCCCGCGGCGACGACCGTCTTCGCGACCCAGCGCAGCGCGTACGCCGCCGACCGATCCACCTTCGAGGGGTCCTTCCCGGAGAACGCGCCGCCGCCGTGGTGCGCCGCGCCGCCGTACGTGTCCGCGATGATTTTCCGGCCGGTCAGGCCAGAATCGCCAAGCGGCCCACCGACGACGAACTGGCCCGTCGGGTTCACCAGCAGACGCATGCCCTCGGCCGACACGGCGTACCGCGACACGACCGGCGTCACGACGTGCTCCAGCAGGTCGGCCGCCATCGCGTCCTGGTCGACGCCCGCGTCGTGCTGCGCCGACACGATCACCGTGTCGAGCCGCACCGGCCTGCCCGGCGCCTCGTACTCCAGGCTCACCTGCGTCTTGCCGTCGGGACGCAGGTACGGCAGCACGCCGTCCCGGCGCACGCCCGCGAGCCGCTCCGCGAGCCGGTGGGCCATGTCGATGGGCGTCGGCATGAGACTTTCCGTCTCGTCGCACGCGAAACCGAACATGATGCCCTGGTCGCCGGCGCCCTGGCGGTCGTACGCGTCGGCGGCCACCCCGTGGCGAACCTCCCACGAGTCGTCGACGCCCTGGCTGATGTCCGGTGACTGGTTGTTCAACGCGACGAGCACACCGCAGTAGCGCCCGTCAAGGCCCCGCGCGGCGTCGTCGTAGCCGATGCCGGTGATCACGTCGCGCGCCACCTGGGTGATGTCGACGTACGCCTCCGTGGTCGCCTCGCCCGTGACGACGACGACGCCGTTGGCCACGAGCGTCTCGACGGCCGTGCGCGAGTGGGCGTCCTGCGCCAGCATCGCGTCCAGCACGGCATCGGAGATGGCGTCGGCGACCTTGTCGGGATGTCCTTGGGTGACCGACTCCGCGGTAACGATGCGGGCCATCGGAAGCTCAGGCGGGCGTGATGTCGGCGAACGCGTCGTCGCCGAAGCTGAACTTCGGATCGATCACAGCCTGCGCCTTCAGGTCGAGCTCCGCCTGCGGGTCGATCTGCTGGTACTCCAGCACGTCGGCGTCGACCTCGCGCAGCGCGATCGACAGCGGTTTCTCCTGCGGAGTGCTCTCAACCAGCGGCCCCACGTTCTCCAGCAACCCCTCGCCCAGCTGCGAGTAGTACGCGTTGATCTGCCGGGCGCGCTTCGCGGCGAACAGCACCAGGCGGTACTTGGAGTCGACGTGCGTCAGGAGGTCATCGATGGGCGGATTCGTGATGCCTTCAGGAGTGGTCATACGTGTGCGTCACACCTTCGCAGAATCGTCGGCGGAGCCAGCACACCCGAACGATGCCGGGTGTTTCTCCGCCGCATCGTTGGGACTGATCAAGTCTACCAGTTCCTCCACGGCGCGATCCAGTCGGTCGTTCACGACGACATGGTCGAACTCGCCCTGCGCGGCCATCTCCTCGCGCGCCACGGCGAGCCGGGCCTCCAGGCGGTCCGGGGTTTCGGTGTTGCGAGCGACCAGGCGCTCGCGCAGCGCCTCGAACGACGGCGGCGCGATGAACACCAACACCGCGCCTGGCAGACTCGATCGCACCTGGCGGGCACCCTGGACCTCGATCTCGAGGATCGCCGTCCGGCCCCGCGCCACCGCGTCCAGCACCCCTTGGCGCGGCGTGCCGTAGCGGGTGCCCGCGTAACGCGCCCACTCGAGCAGACCGTCGCTCGCCACCAGCGCGTCGAACTGTGCGTCGGTGACGAAGTGATAGTGGATCCCGTCCACCTCACCGGGCCGCGGTGAGCGTGTCGTCGCTGACACGGAGACGAACAGGCCCGGGACGCGCTGGAGGAGCGCCTGGACGAGGGTGCCCTTGCCGACCCCGCTGGGGCCAGCCAGGACGAACACGCCGCCGGTGCCGTCCTGCTGCTGGCCCACGGCACGGATCAGGAGAACTCCTCCTTCAGCGCCTGCAGTTGGTGCTTGCCCAAGCCCCGGATGCGGCGGCTCGACGCGATGCTCAGCCGGGTCATGATGCCGGCGGCACGCTTCTCGCCGACGCGCGGCAGAGCCTTGAGAAGATCAGACACGCGGATGTGTGCCAGGATCTCGTCGTCCTCGGCCACGTCCAGCGCTTGGCCCAGGCTGATCTCGCCCGTCCGGACCTTCGTCTTCAGGTCGGCGCGGGCGCGGCGGGCCTCCGTCGCTGCCTTGCGGGCAGCTTGGAGTTGTTCGTCAGACAGTGTCGGAATCGCCACAGCAGGTACTCCCTTGTTCCTAGTTCGTCGGTGGACCCGGTCAGGCCCATTCAGCATAGCCTCCCCGGGTGCGCACCCACCCCGCCTGGTGGGCCCGTGCCCGAGGCACCCCCGCACGGCCGGTACGCGCGTCCATCCGGGGACAATTCTCGCTGGATTCACCATAGCGGAAAAGCCGCCCCAGGTGAAGACCGGGGGCGAAGTCAGCTGGACACGGCCACTTGTGCGCATGCGTCGCTCAGTCGGGCGACGCGCTCGCGCAGCCGTGCCGGGTCGGGCCCGGCGGCCGTCACCTCCCGGCTGGCACTCGGCAGGACCCGCGGCGCCGCCTCACCGAACAGCCGGGACAACGCGTCCGGACGGCCACCCTGCGCGCCGATGCCGGGGGCGAGGATCCAGCCGTCGAAACCGGTGAGGTCGATGTCGAGAACGGGCAGCGTCGCGCCGACGACGAGCCCGACCAGCGGCGTGCCCGCGTCCCGGTTCGCCGCGGCCGCCGCGGCAACGACCTGCTGTGCGACGGCGTCCCCCGACCGGTCGGGCGCGATGGCGAGTTGGACGGCCGCGCCTTCCGGGTTGGACGTCCGCGCGAGGACGAACACGCCACGTCCCGCCTCCGCCGCCGCCTCGACCGCCGGGGCCAGCGAGGCGAAACCGAGGTACGGACTAGCGGTGATGGCATCGGCGGCCAGTGGCGCGCCGGGCGCGAGGTAGGCCCGGGCGTAGGCCTGCATCGTGGAACCGATGTCCCCGCGCTTCACGTCCAGGATCGAGGTGGCGCCGGCATCCGCGATGTCGGCGAGCGTGTCCTGCAGGACGCGCAGGCCGTCCGGGCCGTGTGCCTCGAAGAACGCCGACTGCGGTTTGAACACCCCCACGTGCCCCGCCAGGACCGCCACCAGGCCCCGGCTGAACCGCTCCAGGCCCGCCAGGTCGTCGTCCAGCCCCCAGCCGGCGAGCGACGCGCCGTGCGGGTCGATGCCGACGCACAACCGGCCGTGCCGGGCACAGGCCGCGGCGAGCCGGTCGGGGAACGTGGACGCGCTCACGCCCGCTCCGTCCCGCGGCGGGCCGCCGCATGATTGATCCCGAGCACGAGCGCCGGGCCGTGGTAGACGAACCCCGTGAAGACCTGCACGAGACTCGCCCCGGCATCGAGCAGGGCGAGCGCGTCGGCGGGGGTCATGATGCCGCCGACGCCCATCACGGGCAGGTGTGTCGCGCCGGCCAGGCGCCCCACGACAGCCCGGGCGCGCGCGCGCAGCGGGGCCCCGGACAGGCCGCCGTCCTGGCTTGCCAGCACCTGGTCGGCGGACGCAAGACCCTCGCGGGACAGCGTCGTGTTCGTCGCGATGAACCCCGCGACACCGGCGTCCTCGCAGGTGCCGACGAGCCGGTCCAGCGCGGCGTCGTCCAGGTCGGGGGCGACCTTCACGAACACCGGCACCGGATGACCGGG
>WQUE01000205.1 GCA_009785885.1 Actinomycetes bacterium | reverse complement strand
TGCCGCCAACCTGGGCACCGACACGTTCAACTACCTGGTCACCGACCGCTACGGGCTGACGGGTGTCGCCCGGGTGAGGATCGGCCTGGTTCCCCCCGGGGTGTTCCCACCCTCGGTCGCCCTGGACGACACCGTCACGGCCCAACCCGGCGCCGACGTCACGGTACAGCCGTTGACGAACGACCTGATCGCCGCCGGCGACGACCCGCAGGTCATTCCGTTGGACGCGGAACTGCCCGACGGGGTGCACCTGTCGACGGACGTGTTCACGGCCGTCGCCCCGGATGATGGCGCCCCGCCGGTGCAGTTCTCCTACCTGCTGCGTGGTGCCGGCGGGGACGGGCCCCCGGCGGTCGTCACCGTGCGGTCCCAGACCGGTTTCCTCAACCCGCCGAAGCTCACCGACTCCGTGGCGACGATCGACGGCGACACCGCCGGCGCGGCCCCGCTGGCGAACGCCTGGGACATCGACGGCCCGCCGAGTGGCATCCATCTGGTGTCGATCGCGGCCGGGACGCCCGCCGCGGACGGCACGGTCAGCGGCATCCCGTTGGCCGACCACATCCAGGCCCTGCCGTTCATCGCCGCGGATGCCGATGGGGCCACGTCGGCCGCGATCGTGTTCGTGCCGGCGGCCGGCGCGGGCGCCCCCCAGGTGCGCACCGATGTCGGCACGATCGAGATGTCGGCGAACAGCACGCTCACGGTGAACCTGTCCGACTACGTGTTCAGTCCGAGCGGACGGCAGGTGCGCATCACCGTCGCCGATTCGCTGGCGGCCGCCCCCGGATCGGGCCTGTCGGTCCAGGCGGCCTCGCCCACGGCGATCACCCTGACATCCCAGAACGACTATGTGGGGCCGGCGGCGATCGGCGTGGAGGTGACCGACGGCGTGGACGCGACCGACCCCGACGCCCGCCGTGCCTTCCTGACGATTCCGGTCCAGATCGGCCCGAACACCCCCGTGCTGCGATGCCCGGCCGGCGTGCAGGAGGTCGTGCAGGGCGGCGCGGACAAGATCCTCGACATCACCGCCCTGTGCCACGTGTGGACGTCCGACACGGTGACCCGCGACACCCTGGCGTACACCGCCGACTGGGCCTCGCCGCTGGCCGATGTCGCCGCGGCGGGCGGGCGGGTCGTGACGCTGTCCGCCGCCGGACGGGCGGTCGCCGGGGCGGAGGCGCCGCTGCAGGTGGGGATCGCCGGCACCGAGGCGACCCCGCAGACGCTCACGGTGAGGGTGGTCGCCGCCGGCCGGCCGCGACTGTCGGTGCCCGACCTGACCGACATCCAGCAGGGCGCGAGCGTCCGGCAACGGATCGCGTTGTCCTCGCCGCTGCGGGACGCCGTCCCGACGGTCGTCTCGGTGACCCAGACCGCAGGGCCGCCGTGCCAGGTCACGAGTGTCACCGGGGACCACTTCACGCTCACCCCGGGCGCGGACGTCCACGGCACGATGACGTTCGCGGTCGTCGCCTCCGACCTCGCCGACCCGTCCCGCACGGAGCGGCAGGTGCGGGGCACGTTCACGATGACGGTGTTCGGCCGGCCCGACCCGCCGACACCGCCCGCACCCGGCAGCCAACTCCTGACACACGCGGTCGCCCTGACCTGGAGCCCGGGCCCGGACAACGGGGCGGCGATCGACGAGTACCAGGTCCAGGCCTCCGACGGGCGCTTCACCCAATCGTGCGGCCGCGCCACCCGCTGCGATGTGACCGGGGTGCCGAACGGGACACCGATCGCCTTCCAGACCCGCTCCCACAATCTGGGGGGCTGGTCCGACTGGTCCGCGCCCGGCCCGTCGTTCACCCCGAACGAGACCCCGGGGGTGGCGACCGCGTTCACCGCCACCGACCCGCAGAACCAGCAGCTGACCCTCACGTGGAAACCGGCCCCCGTCGACGGCTCACCGGTCACGGTCTACCACCTGACCTGGACCGGCGGCGCCGTCGGCAGCCTCGACCTGCCAGGGGACGCCACCTCCGCCACCGTCACGGGACTGATCAACAACGCCCCCTACGCGTTCAAGCTCGTCGCCGAGAACGCTGCGGGCCGCTCCCCTCTCAGCGCCACGACGAACGGGCAGTCCTCCGGTGCCCCGCTCGGCCTGGCACCCCCGACGATCACCCCCCAGGACCTGGGTGACACGACGCAGGTCACCGTCACCTGGGTCGCGGCCGACCCGAACGGACCGGGCCCGGTCACCTACCAGGTCACGCGCACCGGCGGCGCCGTCGGCACCAAGACGTTCGCACCGACCACATCGCTCACGCTGGGCGACTCGATCGCCTACGACGGCCAGACCTACACATACACCGTCACGGCCGTGAACGGGACCGGCGGCCCGGCGCACACGAGCGCCGCCCAGCAGGCCTCGTTCGTCGCGATCGGCGCACCCGCGAACTGGGCGGCCGGCGCGGTAGCCGTCGTCCCGACCGGGCAGAACGGCCAGGTCGACCTGACGTTCACGTACCCGCCCTCGCGCGGGGCCTCGTCCCGGGTCGAACTCGCCTGGGGCGGCGCGGCGAGCGGGACCCGGACCGTCCCCAACCTGTCCACCTCGGGAGGAACCTCCTCGTTCCGCCTGACCGGCCTGCCCAACGGGACGAATCTGGACGCGACGTTCCAGGTCTGCAACGAGCATGCGTGCAACGGCAACAAGGCGAGCGCGTCCGGCTCGGCATTCGGCCCGCTCGCGACACCGAAACTCCAGACACAGGCGCGCTCCACGAACGGGGATGCCGGGGTGTGCGCCAAGGCCTCCGGCGACGGCAACGGCCGTAACGCCACGCTGCGCCTGACCGCGACCGGACCGGGCGGGCTCAACGCCACGACGGACGTCGGCACCGGTGCGGCCGCGTTGGCCAGCCCCGACTGGTGGTGCGTCGACGCGGGCGCCGGCAACCGCACGGTCACGTTCGGCGCGACCCTGATCACCGCGACCACCAACCCGGCCCGCACCAACTCGGCGAGCGCCACCGCCCAGCAGCGCTCGCCGAACGACCCGCCGGCGCCCTGGCCGGCCGGGGCGGTCACCCTCACCCCGACCGGCAACAACGGCGAGCTGCTGTTGAGCCTCAACTACCCGAACTCGAACGGCAACCAGGCCCGCATCGAGGTGACCTGGCCGGGCGGCAGCAAGACCCTGACGAGCATCAACCCGTCCGGCGGCACGACCAGCCTCACGATCACCGGCCTGCCCAACGGCGTCCCCGCCTCCGTCACGGTCCTCCTCTGCAACGAGGAGGTCTGCTCCGCCACGCCCGGGCAATCCCCCGCCGCGGCGCCCTTCGGACCGCTCGCCCCGCCGACCATCACCGCCCAGGCCGGACGCAACGGCGACCACAAGCTGTGCGCCACCGCCATCGGTGACGGGAACGGCGCGGAGGCCCGGCTGACGATCACGGCGAGCACCGGCGCCAGTTCCCCGGTGCAGACCGGCGCCGGGGGGCTCACCGTGACCTGGTGCCCCGACGTGGGCGGGCCGAACAAGACCGTGACGTTCACGGCGACGCTGACCAGTTCGACGACCCCGCCGCGCGCCAACCCCACCGCGCCCACGGCCACCGCCACGACACCGCTGGACCCGCCCGACGCCTGGGCCGCCAACCCGATCACGCTGACCCCGACCGGCAACATCGGCGAACTCGGCGCCACGGTCGTCTACCCCGCCTGCAACGGCGCTTCCTGCAAGGTCACGATCACGTGGAGCGGCGCCGCCAGCGGCTCCTTCACCATCGATCCGGCCACGACGGGCGGCGGCCGGTGGGCCAAGACGTTCACCGGGCTGCCGAGCGGCACCAACCTCACCATGAGCGCCACGGTGTGCAACGAGCAGGTCTGCGGGCCGGTCAGCCCCACCGCGACCGGTGCGGCATTCGGGCCGCCCGCCGCCTGGGCCGCCGGCGCGATCACCCTCACCCCGACCGGCACCAACGGCGAACTGGCTGCCGTGGTCACCTACCCGGCCTGCCATGGCAACGGGTGCACGGTCACGATCACGTGGACGGGTGCCGCAAGCGGCTCCCAGACGGTCAGCCCGGCGGAGGCCGGCGGCGGCACGTGGCGCAAGACAATCGCCGGCCTCGCCAACGGGGCGAATCTCACGATCAGCGCCCAGGTCTGCAACGACAAGCTCTGCGGCGACACCAGCCCCACCGCCACGAACTCCGCCTTCGGGCCGCTCGCCCCGCCCACGCTCAACGTCTACGCCCACGG
>WQUE01000204.1 GCA_009785885.1 Actinomycetes bacterium | reverse complement strand
CCGCCTGGGAGTCCGCGACCGCGTGGTCGATCATCGTGGTGACCAGCGGTCCGTCGTCGGTGGTGAACGGCGCCATGCTGAGCGGTTCGTCGGTGTAGGTGAAGCCCTGCATGGCTCCACACTACCGGCCGGGTGGGCGTGCTCCGGGATGCGGGACAAGACTGCCGCCTTGTCACGACCATCGGCTCGTAGACTCGAACCGCACAACAAGACGGGGGGCACGATGGTGATCGCGAACGTACTGGCGGAGCGGTACGCATCACCGGCGATGCAGGCGATCTGGGCGCCGGAACGCAAGATCGGTGCCGAGCGGCGCCTGTGGGTCGCGGTCATGCGGGCGCAGGCCGAGTCCGGTGTGACGTTCGGCGGCGACGATCCGGCGACCGTCCTCGCGGCCTACGAGGCGCACCTGGACGACGTCGACCTGGCCTCGATCGCCGCTCGGGAACGCGTCACGCGCCACGACGTCAAGGCCCGGCTGGAGGAGTTCGATGCGCTCGCCGGCTACGAGCACGCCCACAAGGGCCTGACGAGCCGCGACCTGACCGAGAACGTCGAACAGGCCCAGATCGTGACCGCGCTGCGGCTCGTGCACGCCAAGGCCATCACGGTGCTGGCGCGTCTGGGCGACTTGGCCGTGCGCCACGCCGAGCAGCCGATCGTGGCGCGCACCCACAACGTGCCCGCCCAGGTGACCACACTCGGGAAGCGCTTCGCGAACGCCGCCGACGAGCTGTTGGTCGGACGGGGCCGCCTGGTTGGGCTCCTGGAGCGCTATCCGCTCCACGGCCTGAAGGGGCCGGTCGGGACCGCCCAGGATCTGCTTGATCTGCTGGGTGGGGACGCGGCGTTGCTGGCCGGGCTGGAGGCGGCCGTCGCCGGCGCCGTCCGGGGCGGGCTCGGGCTCGGCGATCCGCTGGCACAGGCCATGGCGGGTGAGCACGATGGTGTGCTGTGCGCCGCGATCGGTCAGGTCTACCCGCGCAGCCTCGACTACGACGTGCTCACCTGCCTCGTGCAGTTGGCCGCGCCCTGCTCCAACATGGCCACGTCGATTCGGCTGATGGCCGGGAATGAGCTGGTCACGGAGGGGTTCCGTCCCGGGCAGGTGGGTTCCAGCGCGATGCCCCACAAGATGAACCCGCGCTCGTGCGAACGGGTGAACGGCCTGCTCGTGATCCTGCGGGGTTATGCCGCGATGGTGGGGGAACTCGCGGGCGGTCAGTGGAACGAGGGCGACGTGTCGTGCTCGGTCGTGCGGCGCGTCGCCCTACCGGACGCGTTCTTCGCGCTCGACGGGCTGTTCGAGACCTTCCTGGGCGTGTTGGACGGCTTCGGCGCGTTTCCGGCCGTGATCGAGGCCGAACTGCGGGCGCACCTGCCGTACCTGGCGACGACCAAGGTGCTCATGGCGGCCGTGCGGAACGGCCTCGGACGCGAGCAGGCGCACGAGATCATCAAGCGTCACGCGGTGGCGGCGGCGCTGCGCCAGCGCGAAACCGGCGAGCCGAACACCCTGCGGGACGACCTGGCGGGCGACGAACGTCTCGGCTTGTCGCGACCTCAAGTGGAGGCCATCCTGGGCGATCCGCTGGACATGTCCGGGGCGGCGGTCGGCCAGGTGCGTGTTGTGGTCGACCGCGTGGCCCGGTTGGTGGCCGGCTATCCCGCCGCGGCGGCATACACCCCAGGCGACACGCTGTAGGCCTACTTCTGGATCCAGGCCTGGGTGATCGCAACGACGACGATGCCGATCCACACGACCACCAGGCCGGAGAGGCCGAGAAGCGGGGCCGCGATGGCTGTCGCGGCGATCGCGGCGCCGAGCGTGATCGACAGGATCGTGACCTGGCGGGCGAACGGCGAGATGGGCCGCGGCTCGCGGCGCGTCATCGGCACCTCGACGCGGTAACGCCCCCCGCGTGAGACACGGAGCATGGGCGGCGGGGATGGCGGGGACGACGGTGACGGGGGCACGCCGGGCGCCGTCGTCGGGTAGAACTGCACGCGGCCGTGGTCGTCCAGCACCGGGTTGCCCTTCGCGTCGCGGATCACGTCGACGTGCGGCGCCGGGACCGAGGTGGCCAACCGCTCGTTCAGCGTGCCGATGAACGAATCGATGACCGCGTCGGAGTAGTCCGGACCGAGATCGGCGAATGCGCCCAGGGCGGCTCGGGCGTCCTCCCGCGTCACGGCGGGGTGGGGCGGCGGGGACGAGACTGAGGGGGTTTGGCTCATGGTGGGCCAGTCTACTCGGGTGCCACCGCCTGGCGGGGTGCGGCGGCCAGGGGTGGCATCGGCGCCCAGTCGGGATCGCGACGCAGGCCGCGGGCGTCGTGGAAGCCGCGGATCAGCTGGCGCAGGCCGTGCGGGGAATGCTCGACGGCGACGAGGCGCACGAGTTCCTTCGCGAACGTGAGGAACGTGCCGAGCCCGAAGCCGACCGGGTGAAGCTTGCCGTAGATCTGGAAGTAGCGCCACACGTAGCCGCGGTTGCGCATCACGTAGTACTTCACCATCGACGAGGAGTCGTTCAGGTGGCGGATCACGAGCTTGATCTGCTTCTGGCGGCGCTTCTTCTGCATGACGAAGGCGTCGACGTACCCGACCTGGGTGTACTGGCTGGCCACCCAGGCGTACACCGCATCGTCCCAGCTGATGAAGAAGCGCGGGTCGGGCAGCCCGATCAGGCGGACGATGTCGGCCGCGATCAGCATGCCCTCGAAGGTGCCCGAGTTGGTGATCGCGTAGCCCTGGGAGCTGAAGGTGCGCACCGAGTACGGCAGGGGCACGCCCAGGAACTGGTTGAACCGGGCCTGCCAGTAGAAGGGAGTGCCGTCGACGTCGTAGCGGCGCCCGTGCAGGCAGCGGAAGCGTTCCATCCAGGGGGCGAAGGATTCCAGTGCGTCGGGCAGCACCTCGACGTCGTCGTCCATGACCCACATCCAGTCGGCGCCGAGCTCCAGCGCGAGGCCGACGCCGCGGGAGAAGCCCCCGGAGCCGCCCGTGTTCGTCGCCTGGCGCTCGACGACGAGCCGGCCGTCCGGGAACAGGCGCGCGGCGGTCTTCAGCACCTCGGGCGTCTGGTCGGTCGAGGCGTTGTCGATCACGACGACGCGCCAGGGGGCGCGCGTCAGCCTCGCAATGGACTCCAACAGCTCGGCCAACAGTTCGGCCCGGTTGTAGGTGACCACGACGATGGCCAGCCTCTCGTCGATCACGCTCACAGCGATGATTCTACCGGTCGTCCGGGGGAGCGGGTGGGGCGGCGCGGCCGATCCGGTGGACGAAACCGAGTTGTAAGTGAGTGCTCACTCACTTATGCTGTCGGGGTGCCCAGAGCCCAGCGCATGCATGTCGACGATCGCCGGGCCGCGATCGTCGCCGCGACGCGCGATCTCGTGGCGCGGCACGGCGTCGGCTTCACGACGCGGGACGTGGCCGAGGCGGCGGGGGTCGCCGAGGGCACCATCTACCGTGTCTTCTCCACGAAAGACGAGTTGCTCGGCGCCGTCGTCACCGACCTGCTCGATCTGACGCCGACGTGCGAACGGATCGAGCAGCTGCCGTCCGGAAACGCGCTGGAGGAGCAGGTGCGCGCCATCCTGGGCGTCATCCGCGACCAGGCCGGCGGCGTCCACGCGGCCGAGGTGGCCATCGCCGCGATGTCCCGTGGCCCGTCGAGCGCGGTCGAGGTCATGCAGGGGGACGCGGCGGACCCGCATGAGTCCCTCGACCGGTGGAAGGCGGTCGCCCACCGGATGGCCGCCGAGCGTGGCGGCGACCTGCGCGTAGGCTTTGTCAGGCTCCAGGCGGCGATCCACGCCGCACTGTCGCCGTACCAGGACCGGATGCGCGTCACCCCGGCCCAGGCGGTGTCCTGGGTGTGGCTTGCCGCCCTGGCCACCACCCACCCCATGCTGTCCCGCATCGCCCACATCAATCCGGACGAGGCCGTCATGGTCCTCGTCCACGGCATCGCAAAGGATCCCGCTGACCCGCCATGTTGATGAAACTGACCAAGCACTATCTGCGGCCCTATGGGGGTCTTCTCCTCGGCGTCCTGGTGCTCCAGACCATCGGCGCGATCGCATCGCTGACGCTGCCCAACCTCCAGGCGAACATCATCAACAACGGCGTGTCGCTCGGCAACACCCACTACATCTGGACGCACGGCGGGGCGATGCTGGGCGTCAGCCTCATCCAGATCGTCGCCCAGATCTGCGCAGGGTTCCTGGGCGTGCGGGCGGCCATGAGCATGGGGCGGGACATCCGGGCCGGCCTGTTCGATCACGTGCTGTCGTTCAGTTCGCGTGAGGTCAACCAGTTCGGCGCGCCCAGCCTCATCACCCGGAACATGAACGACGTCCAGCAGGTGCAGATGCTGGTCATGTTTACATGCGTCATGATCGTGACCGCACCCATCACCGCGATCGGCGGCGTGTTCATGGCGCTGCGGCAGGACGTCAGCCTCAGCTGGATCATCCTCGTCGCCGTGGTGATCCTGGGCGCGATCATCGGGGTCGTCATGTCGGGCATGGTGCCGCTGTTCCGCTACCTGCAGACGCGGATCGACGCCATGAACCGCGTGTTGCGCGAGCAGCTGTCGGGCATCCGGGTGATCCGGGCGTTCGTCCGCGGGGCGCAGGAGCGCGAGCGTTTCGCGCAGGCCAACGCCGACCTGCGGGGCGTCGGCATCAGGATCGGCACCTGGTTCGCCGTGCTGATGCCGATCGTCATGCTGATCATGAACGGTTCGGTGATCGCCGTGTGGTGGTTCGGCGGCATCCGGGTCGACAACGGCGACATGGCGGTCGGCAACGTGACCGCCTTCATGACGTACCTCATGCAGATCCTGATGGGCGTGATGATGGCCGCGATGATGATGATGTTCCTCCCGCGGGCGCAGGTGTGCGCCGTCCGCATCCAGGAGGTGCTGGACACGGAGCCGTCCGTCGTTCCGCCGGAACACCCGATCACCCCGGCCGAGGGGGTCTACTGCCACGTGGAGTTCCGGGATGTCGGGTTCGCCTATCCGGGTGCCGAGAAACCCGTGCTGCAAGACATCTCGTTCACGATCTCCCCGGGCACGACGACCGCCGTGATCGGGGCGACCGGGTCGGGCAAGACGACGCTGGTGAACCTCATCCCGCGGCTGTACGACGCGACGAAGGGTCAGGTGTTGATCGACGGCGTCGACATCAAGGACATGGACCCCGACCTGCTGTGGAGCAAGGTCGGCCTGGTGCCGCAGAAGCCGTACCTGTTCACCGGCACGATCGCCAGCAACCTGCGGTACGGACGTCCCGACGCGACCGAGGACGGCATGTGGATCGCGCTGCGCATCGCCCAGGCCGACGGTTTCGTGCGGGCCATGGACGGCCAACTGGACGCGGAAATCGCCCAGGGCGGCACGAACGTGTCGGGCGGGCAGCGGCAGCGCCTCGCGATCGCCCGGGCGCTGATCAAGATGCCGGAGGTGTACGTCTTCGACGACGCGTTCTCGGCGCTCGACGTCGCCACGGATGCGAAGCTGCGGGCCGCGCTGGCCACCCAGACGGGCACGGCGGCGATCCTGATCGTCGCCCAACGCGTCAGTTCGATCAGCCACGCCAACCAGATCCTCGTCCTCGATGAGGGACGGATCGTGGGACGGGGCACGCACGACGAACTGATGGCGACGTGCCCCACCTACAAGGAGATCGTCGACTCCCAGGTTCGCGCCGAGGACGCCGGCCTGCTGTCCGAGGGGGTGCAGGCATGAGCCGGGCACGCAAGCGTACCGATGCCACGGGCGACGACAACCCCGCCCAGGTGGCCACGCCGGCGAAGGCGAACCAGCGCTCCCAGGCGCAGATCATCGCCCAGCAGGCCCGCCGGGGGCGCGGTGGTGGCGGCGGCCCGCACGGCATGGGCGGTGTGGCCGAAAAGGCGATGAACTTCTGGCCGTCCCTGAGGCGACTGCTGGGGGAACTCGGCGGGCAGAAGGTGATGCTCGGGTTCGTCGTCCTGATCGGCGCGGTCAGCGTGGCGGCGAACGTCAGCGCACCCAAAGTGATGATCCATGCCACCAACGAGATGTTCGCCGGGTTCATCTCCCGGCAGGTCCTGCACAACCTGCCGGCCGGCACCCAGGTGCCGCCCGGATTCACCATGGGCCAGCTGGCCCAGTTCCTGGCGAACCTGCCTCCGGGCACCGACACCGGGGGATTCGACCCCAGCGCGATTGCCGGCATGATCGGCGGCATGGATCCGAACCGGGTCGTGGCCGGGATCGACTTCGGCGTGTTGGGCCACTGGCTGCTCCTCGTCGGGGCACTGTACGTCGGCGGCGCGATCCTGGCGTTCCTCCAGGGTTTCCTGCTCGCCCGGATCGTCCAGCGCACCGTGTACACCTTGCGCGAGAAGGTCTCGGCGAAACTCGACCGGCTGCCGCTGAAGTACTTCGACGGCCAGCCGCGCGGCGAACTCTTGAGTCGCGTCACCAACGATATCGACAACATCCAGCAATCGCTGCAGCAGACGGTGTCGCAGGTGCTGAACGCGCTGCTGACCGTGATCGGCGTGGCGATCATGATGTTCACGATCAGCTGGGAGCTGGCCCTGATCACGATCGCCGTCGTCCCGGTGGCAGCGGTGGTCTCCGCCTTCATCGGCAAGCGCGCCCAGAGCCGTTTCGTCGGCATGTGGACCCACACGGGCGAACTGAACGGCCAGATCGAGGAGGGCTACACCGGCCACGCTCTCGTCAAGGTGTTCGGCCGCCGGGCCGAGGTCGAGCAGCGCTTCAAGGACACCAACGAGCAGCTGTACACGTCGGCGTTCGGGGCCCAGTTCCTGTCGAGCACGCTCATGCCGCTGAACATGTTCATCGGCAACATCAACTACGTCGCCGTGATGCTGGTCGGCGCGCTGAAGGTGACGTCCGGCGCGCTGCAGCTCGGCGCCGTGACGAGCTTCATCCAGTACTCACGCATGTTCACCCAGCCGATCAGCCAGATCGCCTCGATGGCCAACCTGATGCAGTCCGGCGTGGCGAGCGCCGAGCGGGTCTTCGAGGTCCTGGACGCCACCGAGCAGACGCCCGACGGGACGGACGAGCTGCCGGTGCCGGTGCGGGGGCACGTCGAGTTCTCGGACGTCGTGTTCTCCTACGATCCGGAGCACCCGCTGATCGCCGGCCTCAACCTTGAGGCGAAGCCAGGCCAGACGGTCGCGATCGTCGGGGAGACGGGCGCGGGCAAGACCACCCTGGTGAACCTGCTGATGCGCTTCTACGACATCCAGGACGGCCGCATCCTCTTGGACGGCATCGACACCGCGGGCGTGCCCCGGGACCGGCTGCGCGACCAGTTCGGCATGGTGCTGCAGGACACGTGGCTGTTCGCGGGGACGATCCGGGACAACATCGCGTACGGCAAGCTGGGCGCGAGCGAGGACGAGATCCTGGTGGCCGCGAAAGCGGCCTACGTCGATCGGTTCGTGCACGCGCTGCCCGACGGCTACGACACCGTGATCGACGACGAGGGCTCGAACATCTCCGCCGGCGAGAAGCAGCTGCTCACCATCGCGCGGGCGTTCATTTCCGACCCGGCGGTGCTGATCCTCGACGAGGCGACGTCCAGCGTCGACACCCGCACCGAGGTGCTGGTGCAGCAGGCGATGGCCAGGCTGCGGTCCGGGCGCACGTCTTTCGTCATCGCCCACCGGCTGTCCACGATCCGCGACGCCGACACGATCCTCGTCATGGACCACGGCAGCATCGTCGAGCAGGGAAACCATGACGACCTGCTGGCGGCGAACGGCGCGTACGCCGCGCTGTACCGGTCGCAGTTCGCCGCCGCCGGCTCGCTGGACGATGTCGAGGGGGCACCCGAGGCGACGACGGATGGGGAGCCGGCGGCCGTGGTGTGAGCGGAGCGGGCCCCCGGCCGTGGTTGGCGTGTGCCGTAGGCTTGACCCATGCATGACGTGCTGGGTATCGACGTGGGCGGATCGGGCATCAAGGGGGCCATGGTCGACCTGGAAGCAGGCGACTTCGCGGGGGAGCGGCTGCGGATCCCGACGCCGAAACGGTCCACTCCGGCGGCGTGCGCCGATGTGATCGGGCGCATCATCGACGCGTTTGCGGACCAGCTGGACGCCGACACCCCCGTGGGGGTGACCGTGCCCGCGCCGGTCGTTCGCGGGGTGGTGCCGTGGATGGCGAACCTGGACAAGGGGTGGACGGACCTCGACGCGGCAGGCTTCATGGCGAAGCGGCTGAAGCGGCCGACCGTCCTGATCAACGACGCGGATGCGGCCGCACTGGCCGAGATCCAGTACGGGGCGGCCAAGGGCCAGATGGGCACCGTCATCGTGTTGACATTCGGGACGGGCGTCGGCACGGCGATCTTCCACAACGGCGTGCTCGTCCCCAACTGCGAGCTGGGTCACATCGAGCTGGACGGGGTGGACGCCGAGTCGCGCGTCTCGGCCGGGGCCCGCGAGCGCGAGGAGCTGAGCTACGAGAAGTGGGCGGTCCGGCTCGACCGCTACCTCGGGTTCGTCGAGAGGCTGTTCTGGCCCGACCTGTTCGTCATCGGCGGGGGCATCAGCAAGAACCACAAGCAGTTTCTCCCCTTGCTGCACCTGCGCACCCCCATCGTCCCGGCCCAGTTGCGCAACCGGGCCGGCATCGTCGGGGCGGCGTGGGCGGCGGCCAACGCCGACGCGTAGACCCGCCTACCTGTGAGTGCCTGAGAATCTCTGTCCGGGTGGTCCCTGGGGCCATCGATCACAGGTGAAGGAACTACGCTCTTCCCATGCGTACATCGATCAAAGCCTGGCTCGTCCCCGTGGCTGCGGCCGCCGTGGTGGCAGGAGCCGTGCTGTGGCCGGGCCGGGCCGGCGCGGAGCCGCCGCTGCCGCCCATCACAGCCCAAGACCTGGCTGCCAATGTCGCCGGGGCGCCGGCCATCGCGTTCAGCGGAACTGTGAGCGTGACGACGGACATCGGCCTGCCCGATCTCAGCCCGCTGACGAACCTGCTGGGCATGCAGGCCGCCAATTGGACCAGTCTGCTGGCCGGCACCACGACGGTGAAGGTGTGGGTGGATCCGGCCGCCGGGGCGCGAGCCGAGATCGATGGGGCGACAAGCGCGTATGTGGCCGTCGCGAACGCGACGAGCAAGGACGCGTGGATCTACTCCTCGGCGACCAATCAGGCGACGCACCTCGTCGCCCCGGCCGGCGACGGTTCGTCTCGGCCGCCGGCCGACGCCGTCCCCACCCCGCAGACCGTCGCGAACGACGCGCTCGACGCGCTCTCGCCCAGCACGGAGTTCGCGGTGTCGACGAACACGATCGTCGCTGGGCGTCCCGCGTACACGCTCACCCTCACCCCTCGCACGGCCGGCTCCCTGATCGCGTCCGTGGACCTTGCCGTCGACGCCTCGACGTGGCTGCCGCTTGCGGCCGACGTCTACTCGACCCAGCTCCCGGACAACCCGGCGTTGCGCATCGCGTTCACCTCGATCTCATATGCCACGCCCCGTGCGTCCCTGTTCTCGTTCACGGCCCCGGATGGGGCGACCGTGACGACGATGGGTTCCGGGTCGTCCGGTGCGGCGCCGTCCGGCCAGGCGGACCGTCCCGGCGCCGGCCAGCCGTCGGCGAAGGTCGTCGCGGGGGAGGCGTGGACGGCGGTCGTCGAGCTCTCCGGCCTGCCGGCGGACCAGACGGGGGCACTCACCGATCCGGCTGGTCCCCTGGACAGCTACGGCCATGGGGGACGCCACGGCAACAACTCCACCTCGACCGTCGCCGGCCTTGTCGGCCAGCTGGCGCAACAGGTGCCGGAGGGCACGGCCTACTCGACGTACCTGTTCTCGGCCCTGGTGACCCCGGACGGGCGCGTGTTCGCCGGCGCCGTGCCCATCTCCGATCTTCAGGCCGCCGCCCGGGCCAACGCGTGAGCGTGCCGCAACGTCCCGAACCGGCCGGTGCCGATGCTCCTGTCGCCGCGTCGCGCGGCCTGGTGCGCACCTTCGGCCGCCAGCGCGCGGTGGACGGCATCGACCTGTCCGTGCCGCGAGGCTCGGTCTTCGGCTTCCTCGGGCCGAACGGGTCGGGCAAGACGACGACCATTCGGCTGCTGCTGGGGCTGATCGGCGCCGACGCGGGCACGATCCAGCTGTTCGGCCAACCGATGCCGAAGGCCGCCGCACGGGTCCTGCCGCGCGTCGGGGCCCTGGTGGAGGGGCCGGCGTTCTATCCCTACCTGTCCGGCGAGGCGAACCTGGCCCGGCTCCAGGCGATCGACAAACGTGACGACCGCGCGACGGCGCGGGCCCGCCGGGGGGAGGCGCTGGAGCGCGTCGGTCTCGGCGCCGCCGCCGGCAAACCCTACCGGCAGTACTCGCTGGGCATGAAGCAACGGTTGGGCATCGCCGCGACGCTGATGCGGCCGCGTGACCTGCTGATCCTCGACGAGCCGACGAACGGGCTCGATCCCCAGGGGACGCGGGAGATCCGGGCGCTCGTCCGGGAGTTGCACGGGCAGGGCACGACGGTGATCGTGTCGTCGCACCTGCTGTCCGAGGTTGAGCAGGTGTGCACGCACGTCGGGATCATGTCGCGGGGCCGGCTGATCGCCCAGCAGTCCTTGGCCGACCTGCGCGCCGCCCGGACCCTCCAGCTGCGTATCGAAACGACCCCGGCCACCGTCTCGGCCGCGCGGAAGGCCGTGGCGAAGCTCGGACTGTCGAGCCAGCCCCTCCCGCCGGAGGACGGGACGTCCGGCCTGGTCGTGGCCCTCGGGGACCACCCGGTGCCACCCGTCGCGCGGGCGCTCGTGCGGGCGCGCGTCGACCTCGTGGGCCTGACGCTGCAGCGGCCTGGGCTGGAGGACATCTTCGTCGAGTTGACCGGGACCGGTTTCGATGTCGCCGGCTGAGAGTCGTCCCGCCGA
>WQUE01000203.1 GCA_009785885.1 Actinomycetes bacterium | reverse complement strand
CTGTACCTCGATCCCGACCATCCGGACGAGCGCTATTTCCTGGACGACTCGGGCCTGGACCTCGGCAGTATCCAGCCGGCTACAGGCCGATAGTCGACGCGAGCGTCGGGGCGTCCTCGATGACGACGAGGTGCCCGCTGTCGAGAACGATCAGTTCGGCGTCCGGGAACCGGGCGGCCATGTCCCGCGCGGTATGGCGCCCCGCCAGGACATCTCGATCGACGACGACGACGCGCCGGGGGGCGACGCCCGCGAACTGATCCGGCCCGGTCATGACGCGCGTCAGACCGGCCTGGTAGGACCGCTGCCCGGGCGTGATGCGCCACTCCTCGCGATCCATCGCGAGCAGTTCCCGCCAGGTCGCCCACGTCTTGCGCTTGACCATCCACAGGTCGCGCAGGGCGGACCCCAGCGGCTCGTTGAACGCCTCGGTCAGCGCGGGCAGGCGCAGGGCACGGCGCAGGACCCGGGCAGCGGCCATCGTCACGGGCTGGACGGCCGGCACCGGACAGACGAACGTCACATCCGGGGTGCCCGGCGGGACGGTGAGGCACGCGAACGAGTGCGCCACGACGAGAGCCGGTGCCCCGTAGTCCGCGGCGACGGCGGCGTGGACGTCCGCGAACCAGGCGCGCAGATCCGGCTGGCGCCACCAGGTGGGCACATCCGTGTCGCCGTGACCGGGCAGGTCCACGAGGATCGGACGGGTGTGCACGGCCTCCCGTGCCAGTGGGATCAGGCCGCGATACGTGCCGGTGAGCCCCGGGAGCAGCATCGCCGGCGGCAACCCGTTGTCCGGCCAGACGACAAGGGCGGTGCGCAGGCCGTGCGCCTCGACGAACCGGTGCCGGAGGCGGACCGTCCGGCCGCCGCTGCGGTCAAGGGTTATGCCATCGGCGGCGGGCATCGCGCCTCCTTTCCCCACGCCTTTCCCCCACGACCGACTGTAGTGCTCCCGCGGGGAGGATGCCCCACGACCGAACCTGTGAGCGACCACAGGATGCGTGCCTACGCTGGTGGTGAGGCATACTCGACGCGCGGCCCGGCCTGGCCGCATCAGACCACGATCGAGGGGAGCAGGCGATGGCGAAATCCTCCACCGCCCACGACCGGCGTGCCGCCATGCGGGCCGCCCAGGAGGCCGAGGCGCGCCGGGCGCGCACGAAGCGGCTCGTCACGGTGATCGCGGGGGGCGTTGCCCTCGTCCTGATCGTGGTGGCGGTCGTCGTCCTCGTGAACCGCCACAACGAACGCGTCCGCCAGGCCGAGATCACCGGCACCCCAGGCACCGCATCGGGCACGACGCCGCCGAGCGCCACGGCCGACGGCAGCGCGATCCTGGGCAATCCGTCCGTGAAGGACGCCCCCCTCACGCTGAACCTGTACCTGGACTACCAGTGCCCGATCTGCCGCGACCTCGAGATGGCGATCGGCACGTCCCTGGAGACGCTCGCCGGCCGGGGCGACATCGCCATGCGCTACAACATCCTCACGTTCCAGGACGACAACTGGGGCAACACGGCGAGCACCCGCGCGGCGATCGCCTCGACCTGCGCCGACACCGTCGGATCGTTCCAGGCCTACCACGACACGATCTTCGCCAACCAGCCGGCGAAAGAGGGGACGGGCTACACCGACGACCAGCTGCGGAACACGTTCGCCACGAAGGCCGGCCTCACCGGCGACGCCCTGACGCGGTTCCAGGCCTGCTACGACGCCCGCCAGACCAGCGCGTTCGTCACCCAGATGGACAAGCTCAACTGGGCGGAACTCGGTGCCAAGTTCGTGGACGCGCAGGGCAGGATCGGCACGCCGACGCTCGCCGCGAACGGCACCCAGGTCGACCTCCGGAAGGTGACCGCCACCATGGCCACCGACCCGGACGCATTGCTCGCCCTCCTGAAGCAGACCGCCGGCCTCGCCTGATCGGGGCAAGGCCGTGCGGGCCCGGGCGTTAAGATGGCACGCATGACATCTGCGCCGACCACCACGTCCGAACTCGCCTGGCGCCTCCCGGACAAGCCCGCCCTGGAGGGACTGGAGGCCAAGTGGACGCGAGTATGGCGGGACGAGGACACGTACGGGTTCGTCCGTCCGGCCACCCGCGCGGAGGTGTTCAGCATCGACACGCCGCCGCCGACGGTGTCCGGGTCGCTGCACGTCGGCCACATCTTCAGCTACACGCACACCGACCTGGTCGCCCGCTACCAGCGGATGCGCGGCAAGTGCGTCTTCTACCCGATGGGCTGGGACGACAACGGGCTGCCGACCGAGCGGCGCGTCCAGAACTACTACGGGGTGCGCTGCGACCCGTCGCTGCCGTACGACCCGGCCTTCGTCCCACCCGAGAAACCCGACCCCAAGCACCAGGTGCGCATCAGCCGCCGCAACTTCGTCGAGCTGTGCCTGGCGCTGACCGCCGTCGACGAGCAGGCGTTCGAGGGGCTGTGGCGCGAGGTGGGCCTGTCCGTCGACTGGAAGCAGCTGTACTCGACGATCTCGCCGGAGGCGCAGACGGTCGCCCAGCGGGCGTTCCTGCGCAACCTGGCGCGCGGCGAGGCGTACATGGCCGAGGCGCCGACGCTGTGGGACGTGACGTTCCAGACGGCCGTCGCGCAGGCGGAGCTGGAGGATCGTGACTACCCCGGTTTCTACCACCGGGTGGCTTTCCACAAGGACGACGGCACGCCGCTGTACATCGAGACGACCCGTCCCGAGCTGATCCCGTCCGTGGTCGCGCTGATCGCCCATCCGGACGACGCACGCTATGCGGCGCTATTCGGCACGACCGTGACATCGCCGATCTTCGGCACGGCGATCCCCGTCCTCGCCCACCCCAAGGCCGAGCCCGACAAGGGTGCCGGCATCGCGATGTGCTGCACGTTCGGCGACCTGACCGATGTGCAGTGGTGGCGCGAGTTGGGCCTTCCGACCCGCGCCCTCGTGACGCGCGACGGCCGCATGCAGGCCGACACACCCGATTGGCTGGCCGACCCCGGCTTCTACGCCGAGCTGGCGGGCAAGACGCTGTTCGGGGCGCGGGAGGCGATCGTCGCGAAGCTGCGCGACACCGGCGACCTGGTCGGCGAGCCGACCCCGACGATGCGCCAGGTGAACTTCTACGACAAGGGCGACAAGCCGCTGGAGATCGTGACGAGCCGCCAGTGGTACATCACCAACGGTGGGCGCGACGAGCCGCTGAAGCAGGCGCTGCTGGCCCGCGGCGCCGAACTGCACTGGGTGCCGGAGTACATGCGTCACCGCTACGTCGCGTGGGTCGAGGGCCTGAACGGCGACTGGCTGATCAGCCGTCAGCGGTTCTTCGGCGTGCCGTTCCCGGTGTGGTACCCGCTCGGGGCCGACGGCGAGCCCGACTACGCCCATCCGCTCGCGGCGAGCGAGGACGTCCTCCCGGTCGACCCGATGACGGACGTCCCGGCCGGGTACACGGCCGACCAGCGGGGCGTGCCGGGTGGTTTCGTCGCCGACCCGGACGTGATGGACACGTGGGCGACGTCGTCGCTGTCGCCGCAGATCGTGTGCGGCTGGGAGACCGACCCGGAGCTGTTCGCGCTGACCTTCCCGATGGACATGAACCCGCACGCGCACGAGATCATCCGCACGTGGCTGTTCAGCCGCGTCGTCCGGTCGCACCTGGAGCACGACTGCCTGCCGTGGAAGACGTCGGCCATCTCCGGGTTCGTCGTCGACCCCGACCGCAAGAAGATGAGCAAGTCGAAGGGCAACGCCATCATCCCGGACGAGATCCTGCACAAGTTCGGCGCGGACGCGGTGCGGTGGCGCGCGGCGATGGCCCGCCCGGGGGCGGACTCGCCGTTCGACGAGGCGCAGATGAAGGTCGGACGGCGGCTCGCGGTGAAGCTGCTCAATGCGTCCAAGTTCGTGCTCGGCGCGGGGGGGCCCGCGGCCGTGGAGGCGGTGAGGGACCCGATCGACAAAGCGTTGCTGGAGGTGCTGAAGGGCGTTGCCACCCGGGCGACGACCGCGTTCGACGCGTACGAGTACACCGACGCGCTGGAGGCCGCCGAGACGTTCTTCTGGACGTTCTGCGACGACTACCTGGAACTGGTGAAGGAGCGGGCGTACGGACCCGCGGGCGACCCGGGCGCCGAGTCCGCCCGTGCGGCGCTGCAGTGCGCGCTGTCCGTGCAGCAGCGGCTGTTCGCGCCGTTCCTGCCGTTCGTCGCCGAGGAGGTCTGGAGCTGGTGGCGGGAGG
>WQUE01000202.1 GCA_009785885.1 Actinomycetes bacterium | reverse complement strand
CTCCAGGTCCTCCAGATGGTAGGGGGTGTCCTGGTACACGACGTTGTTCAGCCAGTTGGAATACAGCAGGCTCGCGTGCGCCCGCCAGGTCATCCGCGGGACGCGGGCCGGATCGTCGCCGGGGAAGTAGCCGACCGGCACCTCGATATCGAGACCCCGGTCGCGGTCGCGGGCGTACTCCTGGGCCAGCGTGTCCGCGTCGTACTCGCCATGGCCGCTGACGAACACCTGGCGCAGGCCCCGCCGCGCGCACACGTGCACCCCGGCCTCGGGCGAGGTGGCCAGCAGTTCGAGGTCGGGACAAGCCATGATGTCGTCTGGGCGGACCTCGGTGTGGCGGGAGTGCGGCGCCGGGAATGCGTCGTCGAACCCCCGGAACAGCGGCGACGCGGGGGCGAGCACATCATGCCAGTAGACGCCGAAACACTTGCTGGCCAGGGGATACTTCCGCACACCATAGTGGTAGTACAGCCCGGCCTGGGCACCCCAGCAGATGTGGAACGTCGAGTACACGTTCGTGAGCGTCCAGTCGAGGATGCGGGTCAGCTCGGGCCAGTAGTCGACATCCTCGAAGTCGAGGTGTTCGACGGGCGCGCCCGTAATGATCATGCCGTCGTAGCGGTCGTCCCGGATCTCGTCGAACGTCTTGTAGAACGACGCCAGGTGCTCCGGGGACGTGTTGCCGGCCGTGTGGGACGACGTTTGCAGCAGGTCGATCTCGGCCTGGATCGGCGAGTTCGACAGGCACCGCATCAGCTGCGTCTCCGTCGCGATCTTCGTCGGCATGAGGTTCAGGATCACCAGGCGCACGGGCCGGATGTCCTGCGTCTCGGCGCGGCGGGTCGTCATCACGAAGATGCTCTCGCCTTCGAGCACCGACCTGGCGGGCAGGTCCTCGGGAATCTTGATCGGCATGGTGGCCTCCAGATGGTCGAATGGTGGGGACGCCGCGCACGTCATGCCTTGTCCGCAGGCAAACGATCGGTGTGCGGATCAGGCCGGACGTGTCGTCTGATTGAACCCGGACCTCAGCGCCGGGGCATTCGCTCCCGAATTCGGCGCAGGGGTATCGACCGCGCAACGAGACGGGAGAGCATCATGGACGAGATGGTAGCCCCGTCCGACCGTGCCCGGGCACGCGTCCGCGACGCAAGACGAGCGGTCAGGCGGCCGGTGCGTCCTCGTCCAGGAACCGGTCGTAGCACAGCGAGCTCACCGTGAAACCGCACCGCTCGTACAGGGCCCGGGCCGGGGCATTCCAGGCGTACGCGTCCAACCGGACCCGTCGTGGACCCCGGCTCCGCAGCCACGCCAAGGAGGCGTCCAGCAGGCCGGTGCCGGCGCCGCATCCCCGGGCGGACTCGGCGACGAACAGTTCGTCCAGCACGCCGGTAGGGCCCGTGCCATTGTCGGCCTCGGGGGCCGACGCGACGATGCGCGCAAGGGCGTAGCCGATCGGGGTTCCATCCACCTCGGCGATAAGGTACGACGCGTCCTCGTCCCGGGACCGGAAGCCCTGCTCGGCCGCGGCCCGGCACGCCAGCCGCACGGGTGCATAGTCGTCCCGGGTGTAGCGCGGCGGATGATGCGCCCGGTTGAAATCGGCGAGCGCGACGGCGAACCCGGCCACCATCTCCAGGTCCTCGTCCCGGGCCCGTCGGATCGCCACCTCCCGGTCGGCGCACCCGCGAGGCGACAACGGCCTGCGCATGAACTCCAGCGGGTAGCCGTGGCCGCCGGGCCGTCCCATGGTCGTGGTGGCGTGCCGGACCGTCTCGAAGCCGTGCGACCGGTAGAACCGGATCGCCCGCGCGTTGCCCGCGAACACGTCCAGGATGCAGAACCGGTGGCCGGCGCGTGCCAGGTTGTCGCACGCGTGGGTGATCAGGGCATGGCCCAAACCGGTGTGAAGATGATCCGGGTGGACGTACAGCATGTGGATCTCGCCGTCGTCCGGATACTCCTCGACCGACGACGGGCCCGCGACGACCATGCCGGCCACATCCCCATCCTCGCCGGCCACCCATGCGGTCGCGCCGCACCCGTCGATCGCACGGCGCATCCGGCGCGCCCGGTCCGCCGTCGTGAGACCCGCCAGGAAGTCCTCGTCGAGGATCCCGGGGTATGCGGCCCGCCAGCAGACGTTGACGAACGCGGCGACATCGTCCAGTTCGTCCGGCCGCATCGGGCGGATGTCAGCCATCGCGCTCGACCTCGTAGGGCGCCAACTCGCCGGCCAGGTCGGCGTGCACCCGGGCCGTGATCAGCGTCCCGTCCGCGGTGTGCTCCTCCGTGCCCGACAAGTCCCCTTGTCGGTGGAGGCGATCGACCAGGTCGCCGCGGTCGTACGGGATCAGTACCCGCACCAGCGCGCCCGGCACCGGCAACCGGTCCTCGATGGCCCCGCGCAACCGGTCCAGCCCGGCCCCGGTCCGTGCCGAGACGAACACCGCGCCCGGCAAGGTGACCGCAAGATCGGCGAGCGTGTCCGCGGACGCCGCGTCGACCTTGTTCACGGCCATCAGCTCCGGCACCTCGCCCGCCCCGATCTGCCGCAGCACGTCGCGGACCGCCCCCACCTGCGCCATCGGGTCGGCGTCGGCGCCGTCGACGACGTGCACGAGCAGGTCGGCCTGCGCCGCCTCCTCCAGCGTCGACTTGAAGGCCTCGATGAGGTCGTGCGGCAGGTGGCGGACGAACCCGACCGTGTCGGTGAGCGTGTACACGCGGCCGTCCGCCGTGCGCGAACGCCGGGTCGTGGGGTCGAGCGTCGCGAACAGGGCGTCCTCGACCATCACCCCCGCCCCGGTCAGCCGGTTGAGCAAGCTCGACTTGCCCGCATTCGTGTAGCCGACGATCGCGACCGACGGGATGCGGTTGCGCCGCCGGTCCGCCCGCTGGAGGGCACGCGTGGCGTCGAGGTCGCGCAGACGGGCCCGCAGGCGGGCGATGCGCGTGTTGATGCGGCGGCGGTCCGTCTCGATCTTCGTTTCGCCGGGACCGCGTCCGCCGATGCCGACGCCGCCGGCGGCCCGACCACCCACCTGTCGCGACAAGGAGTCGCCCCAGCCGCGCAGCCGCTGCTTAAGGTACGACAGCTGGGCCAACTCCACCTGGGCCTTACCCTCGACGCTCCGGGCGTGCTGGGCGAAGATGTCAAGGATCAGCGCCGTGCGGTCGACGACCTTCACGCCCACCTTGTCCTCCAGCGTCCGCAGTTGCGCGGGGGTGAGCTCGCCGTCGCAGATGACCGTGTCAGCCCCGGTCGCCTCGACGACACGCTTGACCTCGTCCACCTTGCCGCGCCCGATGTACGTGGACGGGTCCACGTGGTCGCGCCGCTGGATCAGGGCGTCCAGCACCTGCGACCCGGCCGTGTCCGCCAGCGCGGCCAGCTCGCGCACGGCCGCATGGGCGTCCTCCTGCGTCCCCTCGTGCCAGACGCTGACGAGTACGACCCTCTCCAGGCGCAACTGGCGGTACTCGACCTCGCGGATATCCTCCAGGTCGGTTGACAGGCCCGGCACCCGCATCAGCGAGATGCGGTCCGCCAGGTCGTCGGCGCCGTCGTCGAACGTTGCCGCGTCGAAACCGTCCGCCGGGGCGAGCAGCGACGCCCAGTCGGCCTCCCCCTCCACGGGGGCGCCGATCGGTCCACTGGTCTGTGTGTCGTCCATCATCCGCTCCAGCCTGGCACATTCCACGGGGCGCGCGCCAACAGCTTCCCTTGTGCTAGTCCGGCAGGGTGGCCTCGCCCCGCGCGACAACCACCGCGGGTCCCGTGAGGTAACTCTGCCCGTCGCGCAGCCGCACGTCCAGCCGCCCGCCCGGGACGTCGACGCCGAGGTCGCCGACCGGCTCCCCCGTCCACGCCTGGGCGGCGACAGCCGCGGCCGCGACCACGCCCGTGCCACAGGAACGCGTCTCCCCGACACCGCGTTCCACAACGCGCAGGCGCAGGCGGTGCTCCCCGGCTCGGGCAGCGAACTCGACGTTGACGCCGGCCGGGAACCGTTCCCGGTCGAACGTGACCGGCGCGCGCAGGTCGAGCGCGTCCACCGGCGCGTCCAGCAGCACGACGGCGTGCGGATTGCCCACATCGGCCCCATGCGCCTCGTAGCGGTGACCGCCGAGCGCGACCCAGGTCGGCTCCTCGTCGATGCTCACCGGGCCCATCGTGGCCCGCAGGCGTCCGTCGAACAACTCCCACACGGTGCGCGCACCAGCCCGCGTGCCCACGAACACCTCGTTGCGTGGCGCCAGGTCTTCCTGAATCAGGTACCGGACGAACAGACGAAGCCCGTTGCCGCACGCGTCGGCGACCGACCCGTCCGCGTTGCGGTAGTCCATGAACCACCAGTCGGGATCGCCCCGCCACTCCCGGATGAACTCGCCCTTGACCGCGCGCAGGACCCCGTCGGCGCCGATTCCGGCACGGCGGTCGCAGATCCAGGCCACGTCGGCCTCGCTCAGCGGCATCGTATTGTGCCGATCCGTGATCAGCACGAAGTCGTTCAGCGTGGCCTGGCCCTTGGCGAAGGAAAAAGACCTCATGGGCCTCAATCATGGCATGGCGGCCAAGGACACAAGGGTGTCGACGACACTGGCCTCACCGGCGTCGCACCAGTGGATGCGCGCATCGCGCCTCAACCAGCCCATCTGCTTGCGGGCGAACCGGCGTGTCGCCTCGACGGTGGCCTGCCGAGCCTCCGCCTCGGTCAGCGAACCGTCGAGGAACGCCAGCACCTGCCGGTAGCCCAGCGCACGCGACGCGGTGAGCCCATCCCGGAGTCCGCGACGCTCCAGGGCGCGCACCTCGTCGACCAGGCCGCGCTCCCACATCGAGTCCACGCGGGCGGCGATCCGCTCGTCCAGCGTGTTGCGCTCCACGGCCAGCCCGAACTGGTGGACGTCCGCCAGGGCGTACCGCGGCTCGGGCAGCACCGAGGTGTACGTCCCCGTCAGATCGATCACCTCGAGGGCCCGAACGATCCGGCGCCCGTTGCCCGGAAGAATCCCGGCCGCCACCTCCGGAGAGCGCTCCGCGAGAACCGCGTGCAACGCCGGCGCCCCGACGCGATCCAGCTCGGCCTGCCAGCGGGCCCGCACGCGCGGATCCGTCGGGGGGAACGACATCTCGTCCAGGATCGCGTGCAGATACAGCGACGAGCCCCCAACCACGAGCGGCACCGCCCCCCGTCCTTTCACCTCGGCGATCGTCGCTCGCGCCATCGCCTGGAACTCGGCGACCGAGGCGACCCACGTGACCTCGGCCACGTCGATCAGGTGGTGCGGCACACCCCGCCGCTCCGCGAGCGTCGGTTTTGCGGTGCCGATGTCCATGCCCCGGTAAACCAGCATGGAGTCCGCGTTCACGATCTCCGCGGGCTGTCCCCGCCCGATCAACCGACACGCGACCTCGATGGCGAGGCCCGTCTTGCCGCTCGCCGTCGGCCCAACCAGCACGAGCACCGGACGGTCGGTCATCGCCGGGCGGCTTCCGTCCGCGCCGCCCACGCGTCCCCACCCGCGGTGCGCGTCAGGCTCAGCAGGCCGTTGTCGGCGACGAGGTGATGCGGGGCGGCGTACGTCACCTCCACCTCGGCCACGTCGCCCGGGCGCGGCCGGTCCGTCTCGTCGACCGCGACATGGACCAGCCGGTTGTCGCGGGCGCGACCACTCATCCGATGGGTCGCCGCATCCTTGCGTCCTTCGCCGTCGGCGAACATCACCTCGACGCGCCGTCCCACCTGCTTGAGGTTCTCTTCCCAGGCGATGTCGCTGACGAGGGCAGCCAGACGCTCGTAGCGCTCCCGCACGACCGGGCGCGGGACCTGGTCGGGCATGGTCGCCGCCGGCGTCCCGGGACGGATCGAATACTCGAAGGTGAACGCCGCCGCGAAGCGAGCCTCCCGGACCAAGTCGAGCGTGGCGAGGAAATCGTCCTCCGTCTCCCCCGGGAAGCCCACGATCAGGTCGGTGGTGATCGCCGCATCCGGCATCGCGGCGCGCACCTTGTCGAGGATCCCCAGGAACCGTTCGCGGCGGTAGGGCCGGTGCATCCGCCGCAGCACGTCGTCCGAACCGGACTGCGCCGGCATGTGCAACTGCGGCATCACCTTGGGCGTCTCGGCCATCGCCGCGATCACGTCGTCCGTGAAGTCCTTCGGGTGGGGCGACGTGAAGCGCACCCGGCGCAGGCCCTCCACACCGCCGCACGCACGCAGCAACGACGCGAACGCGGCCTTGTCGCCGAACTCGACGCCGTAGGTGTTCACGTTCTGGCCCAGAAGCGTCACCTCCTGGACGCCTCGGCTTGCCAGCACCTCGATCTCGCGCAGAATGTCCCCCGGCCGCCGGTCGCGCTCGGCCCCCCGCAGGCTGGGCACGATGCAGAAGGTGCACGTGTTGTTGCAGCCCACGCTGATCGCCACCCACGCGGCGTACGGGGAGTCGCGGCGCGTCGGCAGCGTCGACGGAAACGTCTCCAGGGCGTCCTTGATCTCGATCTGGCTGGCGTGTTCGCGCCGGGCCCGGTCAAGCAGCACGGGCAGCGAACCGAGGTTGTTGGTGCCGAAGACGACGTCGACCCACGGTGCGCGCGCCAGCAGCGTCTCGCGGTCCTTCTGCGCCATGCACCCGCCGACCGCCAGCAGCATTCCTGGATGGCGCTGCTTCGCCTGGGCCATGTGCCCGAGGTTGCCGTACAGGCGATTGTCCGCGTTCTCCCGCACGGCGCACGTGTTGAACACCACCACATCGGCCAGACCGGGCACGCCGGGCTCAGCGGGCAGGCCCGGCGGGGCGGGCACGAAGCCCGCGGCCTCCAACACGCCGGCGATCCGCTCCGAGTCATGGACGTTCATTTGGCAGCCGTACGTGATCACCTGGTACGTGCGGACGCCGTCGCCGGGCATGGATGCCGCGTCCCCCGCCGGGTCGTCCGTCGGCGGGTTGGGCGTTGTCGGATCGCTTGTCATCGTCGGCCCACTCTACCGGGACGCCCGAGCGCATCGTCCGGTCACGGTCTCCGGCCGCGCCCCTAGAATGGCGGACGAGGAGGCGGCCCATGAACGTGCGCGAGAGGGCGACGCGACTCAGGGCCAATCTCCGGGCGAGGGCCACGCAGCTCAAGACAGACCTTCCGGCCGTGTTCCTCGCGCTCAAGCACCCGGATACGCCGCCCCTCCCCAAGATCCTGGCCGTGATCGCCGTGGGCTACGCGCTGTCGCCGATCGACCTGATCCCCGACGTGATCCCGGTGATCGGGCTTCTCGACGACATCATCCTGCTGCCCGCGCTGATCGCCGTGATCGTGCGGCTGATCCCGGACCCGGTCATGGCCGAGTGCCGCGAGCGCGCCAACCAGGCCCAGGGCCTGAAGGGCCGCTGGTATCACGCCGTGCCGGTGATCGTCGTGTGGGTCCTGCTCGGGCTCATCATCGTGAAGGCCGTCTGGCGCTGACCGGCCGGGCATCACCTGATCGCCTCCCGCTCAGGGCAGCAGCACCTCGTTCCGCTCCAGGAACGTGGCTGCCCATTGTCGCACCGGGGCCGCTGCGCGCGGTGGCTACAGGTCAGGCTCCGGTGGTGCGCCCTCGCCGGCCGGCGCGCCCCAGGCCGCCAGGGAATCCCGCACGACCTGGACGACGATGCCGGTCCCGTAGCCCTTGCGTCCGAGCACGCCCGCCAACCGCCGGTAGGCCACGGCGTACGGCAGGCCGGCAAGCGCACGCCGTTTCGTCGCCGCCAGCGCCCGGGCACCCGCCAGTTCGCTGTCCTCGTCGATCGTCGCCGTCTGGGCGACGATCAGGGCCTCGTCCAGGCCTTTCGCCCGCAGTTCCTGGGCGACGGCACGCCGAGACAGGTGCCGCACACCGTGCCGACTGGCGGTCCAGGCCGCCGCGAACGCGGCGTCGTCCACGAGGCCCACCTGCTCGAACCGGGCGAGGAGTTCATCGGCGACAGCCTCCGGGGTGCCGCGGGACACCAGGTGCGCCCGCAGTTCGGCCCGCGTGCAGGCGCGCTGGTCGAGCCGCCGCAGCGCGATCTCCCGCGCCACCTCCACGGCATCGGCCTCGACGGGGACGCCGGCGCGGGCGTCGGCCGCCGTCACCGGGTCGGGACCCGCCGGATCCCGGCCGAGGCGCCGCGGCGCTCGCACCGTCGTCACGTACTCCTCCTCACCGGCCACCCGGACTCAGAAGTCCACTTCGCCGGTCTCGGGGTCGACCCCGGCCGGAACGGCGTCGTCGTCGAGGACATGTCCGGAGGCGTCGCCGAAGCCGAGCGTGGCCTTGATCCGTGCCTCGAGCTCGTCGGCCAGGTCGGGGTTCGCGATGAGGAACGACCGCGCGTTCTCCTTCCCTTGGCCCAACTGCGTGTCCTCGTAGGTGAACCACGCCCCGGCCTTGCGCACGATCCCGGCGTCCACGCCGAGATCGATGAGCGACCCCTCGCGGGAGATGCCCTTGCCGTACAGGATGTCGAACTCGGCCTGCTTGAACGGCGGGGCGACCTTGTTCTTCACGACCTTGACGCGCGTCCGGTTGCCCACCACGTCGGTGCCGTCCTTCAGCGACTCGATGCGGCGCACGTCGAGGCGCACGGACGAGTAGAACTTCAGCGCCTGGCCGCCCGTCGTCGTCTCCGGGGACCCGAACATCACGCCGATCTTCTGACGCAACTGGTTGATGAAGATCGCACACGTGTTCGACTGCTTCAGCCCGCCGGCCATCTTCCGCAGCGCCTGGCTCATCAGCCGCGCCTGCAGGCCCACGTGGTTGTCGCCCATCTCGCCCTCGATCTCGGCCCGGGGCGTCAGGGCCGCGACCGAGTCGATCACCAGCAGCGTCAGCGCGCCCGAACGGACCAGCGTGTCGGCGATCTCCAGAGCCTGTTCGCCGTTGTCGGGCTGGCTGACCAGGAGTTCGTCCGTGTTCACGCCGAGGGCGTGCGCGTACGTGGGATCGAGGGCGTGCTCGGCATCGATGAACGCGCAGATGCCGCCCATGCGCTGGGCATTCGCGATCGCATGGAGCGCGACCGTCGTCTTGCCGCTCGACTCGGGTCCGTAGATCTCGACGATGCGCCCGCGGGGCATGCCGCCCACGCCCAAGGCCACGTCGAGGGCAACCGACCCCGTGGGGATCACGTCGATGGGCACGGCCACCTGATCGCCCAGGCGCATGACCGAGCCCTTGCCGTGTGCCTTCTCGATCTGCGCCAGGGCCGCCTCCAGCGCCTTTTCGCGGTCCGCTACAGCCATTGTCGTCCACCTTTCGTGCTTGTCCGGACGTGTGTCGCCCGGACGCCACCGCCGCGGTGACGGTGGTCACCCGCGGGTCGGCCGCGGGTATACCGTCAATCTAGGCAAGGCCACCGACAATTCGCATTGCCAGTCATCCACTGGTGGATAACTCTTCCGGACTTCGGCGCCTGTGGATAACAGCATAGCGAACACGTGTTCGATGAACAAGGCGACACGCCGGCGTGTCTCACCGCAGATTCGGCGGCAGTTCCAGCGCCGCCCACACGGCCCGCCAGATGGTTTGGTGGGGAACGCCGTCCCGCAACGCCTCGACGACCGTCCGGTCGGACAGTCCGGCAATCACCTGCGTCTCCGCCCAGGTGCGGACGTACCCCTCGCCCAGCGCGGCGGTCAGACGCCGCCACAATTCCGTCTCGAACACCGGACAAGGATAGACGAGACCGACACGGGTCGGCGCCGAGGAGGGAGCCGTGCGCCATGATTGACGCATGCCCGCAGGCTTGAGCGCTTTCAGCCAGGCGACCAGGGACTGGTTCGCCGGGAACTTCGCGGCGCCGACACCCGCCCAGGAGGCCGCCTGGGAGGCCATCTCGTCCCGGCGCAACGCCCTGGTCATCGCCCCCACCGGCTCGGGCAAGACACTCGCGGCGTTCCTGCACAGCATCGACACCCTGTTGACCGAGCCGGCTCCCCAACGCCACACGCGTGTCCTATACGTGTCGCCCCTCAAGGCGCTGGCCGTGGACATTGAGCGCAACCTCACCTTGCCACTGGAGGGCATCGCGCACCTCCTCGCGGCCCGCGGCCTACCCTCCCCCGGCATCCGGGTCGCCGTGCGCAGCGGCGACACTCCGGCCGCGCAACGCCGCTCACTGATCGCCCATCCGCCGGACATTCTCATCACGACGCCCGAGTCCCTCTTCCTCATGCTGTCGAGCCAGGCCGCCTCCACCCTCGCGCACGTCCGCACCCTGATCGTGGACGAGGTGCACGCCCTCGCCGGCACGAAACGCGGAGCCCACCTGGCGCTGAGCCTCGAACGGTTGGAAGCGCTGAACATCACCGAGGGCCTGCAGCGCATCGGCCTGTCCGCCACCGTCCGCCCCCCGGAGGCCGTCGCGGCGTTCCTCGGCGGGGACGCCCGGCCGGTCGACATCATCGCACCGCCCACCCCCAAGACGTGGCATCTGGACATCCGGGTGCCCGTCGACGACATGTCCGACCTCGGGTCTTTTTCCGGTTCCTCCGCGCGAGCGGACCCCGCGACGGTGCGCCCCGTGACTCCCGGGCGCTCGATCTGGCCCGACGTGGAGGAGGCCGTGCTGGACGAGGTCCTCACACACACGTCCACAATCTGCTTCGTCAACTCCCGCATGGTCGCCGAGCGTCTGACCGCCCACCTGAACGAACGGGCCGCCGCCCGCTCCGGGACCGCGTCTTCCCTCGTGGGGACCTCGATGCCGGCCAACGATGTCGGCACGTCCGGTGTCGCCTGGGGCGCCGACGGCGTGTCCGGCCCGGTCGTCGCCCAGGCCCACCACGGCTCGATCAGCAAGGCGCGCCGCGCCGAGATCGAAGCGGACCTGAAGGCCGGTCGCCTGCCGTGCGTCGTCGCCACCAGCTCGCTCGAGCTGGGCATCGACATGGGCGACGTCGACCTGGTGATCCAGATCGGCGCGCCCCCTTCGGTCGCGAGCGGCCTGCAGCGCGTCGGGCGGGCCGGGCACCACGTCGGCGCCGTGTCACAGGGGATCGTGTTCCCCATGTCGCGGCCCGATCTGCTGGAGTCGGCGGTGATCGTCACTCGCATGGCCACGGGCCAGATCGAGGCCGTGAGGCGGATCAACAATCCACTCGACGTGTTGGCGCAACACCTCGTGTCGTGCTGTCTCGACGCCGAACCGACAGCGTCGGACCTGTTCGACCTGGTGCGGCGCGCCGACGGATTCCAGGCCCTGCCCCGGGCCGCGTTCGACGCCGTGCTCGACATGCTCACGGGCCGCTACCCCAGCGAGTCGTTCGCGGAGTTGCGTCCGCGCCTGGCCTGGGATCGTGCGACCGACACGCTCCGCGCCCGGCCGGGGGCACGCCGCCTCGTCACGACGAGTGGAGGAACGATCCCGGACCGCGGCCTGTTCGCCGTCGTCCTGGCCGGCCGAGGCGAGGACCCTCCGCCCACGGGGCGAAACGCTCCCCCACGCCGCGTCGGCGAACTGGACGAAGAGATGGTGCACGAGTCGCGGATCGGGGACGTGATCACCCTCGGCAGCAGCGGTTGGCGGATCGAGGCGATCACGCCGCACCAGGTGCAGGTCAGCCCGGCACCTGGGCTTCCTGGCCGTCTCCCCTTCTGGCACGGCGATTCGCCGTCGCGTCCCGCCGAACTCGGGGCGGCGGTCGGCGATTTCCTTGCCGCCATCGACGACGCGGACGCCCCGGCGGCCCGCACGCGGCTGGCCGGCAACGGCCTGGACGGGCATGCCGCCGACAACCTCGTGGCCTACGTCGCCGCGCAGCGTCGCGCCATCGGCGTGTTGCCGAATGCCACCACCGTCGTCGTGGAGCGCTTCCGGGACGACCTCGGCGACTGGCGCGTCTGCATCCACTGCCCGCTCGGGCTCGGGGTCCTGCGGCCGTGGATGCTGGCCGTCCAGCGACACCTGGCCGATCGCCTCGGCGTCGACGCGCGCGTGGTCGTGCGCAACGACGGGGCGATCCTTCGTCTGCCGATGGCGGACGCGCCGCCGCCCGTGGGGGAGGCGCTGGCCATCGACCCCGACGAGATCGAGGATCGCGTCACCCGCGAACTGTACGGGTCGTCGCTGTTCGCCGCCCGCTTCCGCGAGTGCGCGGCACGTGCCCTGCTGCTGCCGCGCCGGGAACCCGGCCGGCGTTCCCCCTTGTGGCAGCAGCGCCTCCGGGCGGCCCAGCTCCTCGGCGTCGCAGCGGACTTTCCCCGCTTCCCCATCGTCCTCGAAGCGCTGCGCGAATGTCTGGACGACGACTTCGACCTGCCCGCGCTCCGGGCGTTGCTCGCGGGGATCGCCTCGGGGAAGGCCCGGCTGATCGAGGTGGAGACGCCGCGCGCCTCACCCTTCGCCGCCGCACTCCAGTTCGGGTATGCCGGCGAGTTCATGTACGACGCCGATCAGCCCTTGGCCGAACGCCGCGCCGCAGCGGCAGCCCTGGACACCGAGCTCCTCGCCCGCCTGCTCGGCCACGACACGGCCGACGCGCTGGAGCCGTCGATCGTTGCCGATGTCGGAGCCGAACTCGCCTGCCGTTGCGCCACCCGCCAGGCACGCTCGGCCGAGCACCTCTGGGACATACTCCGGGCGCTCGGCCCGCTCACCCGCGCGGAGGCGCATGCCGTGAGCACCGCGACACCCGAGGAGACCGACGCCTGGCTGGACGACCTGCTCCGGACCCACCGCCTCATCGAGACCGAGATCGGCCGGACCGTCATGCTCGCAGCCGAGGCCGACACCGCGCTGCTGGCCGATCTGGCGAACCCGTCGACGGGCACACTGAATCGCCTTGTCGCCAGGTGGATGAACCACCACGTTGCCGTGCGTCCGGCGGACATCGCCGATCGCTACGGTTGGTCGCCGGCCCTCGTGGCCGGTGTGCTGGACGCCATGGTCGCACGAGGCGAGGTGCGACGGGGCCGTTTCGTGGATGGCGAGCCGGGTGAATACGACGTGGCGGATGCGGTGCTCGCCCTGGTCCGGCGGCGCACGGCCGCCTGGCTGCGCAGCCAGGTGAGGCCCGTCCCACCGGAGCGGTACGCCGACTTCCTGCCCGCCTGGCATGAGCTCGGCGCCGCAGACGACGGCACGGACGCCCTGGCTCGCGCGGCCGATCTGCTGGCGGGCTACGCGGTGCCGGCCTCGATGCTGGAGACCTTCGTGCTTCCGGCCCGCGTGCGGTGCTACGCCCCAGCCATGCTCGACGATCTCATCGCGCGGGGCGAGATCGTCTGGTCGGGCGCGGGCCGGATCGGCGACCACGACGGCTGGGTGCGGCTGTGGCCGGCCGAATGGGCGGCGAGCCCACCGGAGGAGGAAGCCCTGAGCGAGGTGGGCGCCCGCATCCTGGACCGCCTCCGCGGCGGTGGCGCCTGGCGGGCCGTGGACCTGGTGGACGACGGGCTCAGCCGAAAAGACGTGGAAGACGTCCTTTGGGAACTGGCCTGGGCGGGCTACGTGACGTGCGACACCCTGGCCCCCCTGCGCGCCTTCACGCGCGCCGGCGGGGCCCTCCGGCGGCCCACCCCACCGCGTCCCAGCCGGCGCCTGGCGCTGCTCGCCCGGCCTCCCGCGGCACCTGTCAGTCCGGCCGCCGTGGGCCGCTGGTCGGCGTTGCCGCCGCCCTCGGCCGACGTCGCCAGCGTGGCGCTGGGCGCCCTGGTTTCCCGGCATGGCGTCCTGACGCGAGGCGCCCTGGCCGGCGAGACGGGCGCGCCGACTTTCGGGACGGCGTATCCGGTGCTCGCTGGGCTCGCGGACGCCGGCCTGGTGCGGCGTGGCTACTTCGTCGCCGGTTTGGGCGGAGCCCAGTTCGCGCTGCGCGGCGCCGTCGAACGCCTGCGGGACGAACACGAGCACTCGGGTTGGTGGCTTCTGGCCGCCTGCGACCCAGCCAACGCCTGGGGCGCCGCCCTGTCGTGGCCGCCCTCCGACGGGCACCGTCCCTCGCGCGGACCCGGCGGTCTCGTCGTTCTGGAAAATGGATCCCCGGTGCTATACGTGGAACGGGGAGCGCACACCGTGGTGACCTTCGGGCGGCCCTCGGCGACCCGGCTCACCACAGCCCTGAACCTGATCGGAACGGCAATCGACGAGGGCCGGCTTGACGAGATCACCGTCCGGCGTATCAACGACGGCCCGGCCCTGGATGCGCGCGATCTTGTGTCCTCCCTGGTGGCGGCGGGGTATCGCATGGTCCCCCAGGGCTTTCGCCGCCGTCCCTCCACCTGACCGAAACAAGGAATGACAATCGTCGGGGCCCGCGGGTTCGTGAGAGGTGGGCCCGTGCGAGTTCGGGGGAAGCGCCGCGATTCCCGCGACGCCCAGGGGATTGGGGACTAGGCAGCCCGGACGAATTCATCCGGCTGGGGATCACCGACGAGGGCCAGTTCGCGCGCGACCAGCCTCAGAACCTGCCACAAGGGCAGACCCAACGCGGCACAGATAGAGTCAAGCAACTCGCTGGAAGCCTCCTTTTGGCCACGTTCCACCTCCGAGAGGTAGCCGAGGCTCACGTTGGCGGCGGCGGCGACGTCCCGCAGCGTCCGCCGTTGAGCGGTCCGCTGCGCGCGTAGGACTTCGCCGAGTTGTTCTCGGAACAGTATGGGGCTACTCACGCCATCCTCCTGACGGTCGATCCAACACTCGTGTCGGTGCGGTAAAACCTACAACTTTAGTTTCAATCCGGGGGCTATGGCGAGCCAGCGCCGCTGGGCCAGGCAACAGAATCTCACGACGTGATCCGTCGCGGACAGTTGTCCGCTGTGTGGTCATCCACTCCTGCTCCGCAGGCTGATCCTGATAAGTGGAACGGTGGCTCGCGACAACGTATTCCCCCTTTTCCAATCCCACTGGACCCGCGAGACATCCGTAGTGGACGCGGTGGAGCGAACCGCCTACCCAGGCGATGATTCTGAACAAAAAGCGCCGCCAACGACCGCACACGTATCGGGCCATGGCCCCCGCCCACCTTGTGGCAATTCAGGCCGCCCCACCCCGAGCCGGCCTGAACCCCCGTCGGACGGCCGCCGTTCACACGTCCGGTCCTCCCAGGTCGGCGAGCGCGTCGTCGATGCCGTCGGGCCCCACCAAGACCTCGCGGGGCTTGCTGCCCTCGCTGGGCCCCACGATGCCATGGGTTTCCAGGATGTCCATGAGCCGCCCGGCCTTGGCGAACCCCACTCGCAGCTTGCGCTGGAGCATCGAGGTCGACCCGAGCTGCAGTTCGATCACCAGGCGGGCCGCCTCCAGCACGAGGTCGAGATCGTCGCCGATGTCCTCGGCCACCCGACGCTGGTCGGCCGACGGCGTGTCGACATCGGACCGGTAGGAGGTCTCGCGCTGGCCGCGGACGTGCTCGACCACCGCACGGATCTCTCCCTCCGTGACCCAGGCACCTTGCACGCGCATCGGCTTCGACGCCCCCATCGGCAGGAAAAGCCCGTCGCCTTGCCCGACGAGCTTCTCGGCGCCGGGCTGGTCGAGGATCACCCGCGAGTCCGTCGCGGACGAGGTGGCGAACGCCAGCCGGGAGGGCACGTTCGCCTTGATCAGGCCCGTCACGACGTCGACCGACGGCCGCTGCGTCGCCAGGACCAGATGGATGCCGGCCGCGCGCGCCAACTGGGTGATCCGGACGATCGAGTCCTCCACGTCGCGGGGCGCGACCATCATGAGATCGCTCAACTCGTCCACGACCACGACCAGGTACGGGTACGGTGCCAGCACGCGCTCCGAGCCGGGTGGGACGCTGAGGGCGCCGCTGGACACCGCCCGGTTGAAGTCGTCGACGTGCCGGAAGCCGAACGCGGCCAGGTCGTCGTACCGCTGGTCCATCTCACGCACGACCCATTGCAGCGCCTCCGCCGCCTTCTTCGGGCTCGTGATGATTGGGGTGACCAGATGAGGAATGCCCTCGTAATGGTTCAGTTCGACACGCTTCGGGTCGACCAGCATCAACACGACATCGTCCGGCGTGGCCCGCATGAGGATCGAGACGATCAACGAGTTGATGAAGCTGGACTTGCCTGAACCGGTCGCACCGGCGACGAGCAGGTGTGGCATCTTGCCGATGTTCGCGACGACGAAGCCGCCCTCGACGTCCTTGCCGAGCCCCACGGTCAAGGGGTGGCGGTCGTTGCGGGCGCGCTGCGAACGCAACACGTCGCCGAGGCTCACGACCTCCTTGTCCTTGTTGGGGATCTCGATGCCGATGGCGCTCTTCCCGGGGATGGGCGACAGGATCCGCACGTCCGGGCTGGCGACGGCGTAGGCGATGTTCCGCGACAGCGCCGTGACCTTCTCCACCTTGATTCCCGTGCCGAGTTCGACCTCGTACCGCGTCACCGTCGGCCCGCGCGTGTAGCCCGTGACCGTCGCGTCGATCTCGAACTCGTGCAGCACATCCTGGAGCCGCGCCACCACCTGATCGGACGCCTCGGACCGCGCCTTGGGGACGCTGCCCGGCTTCAACAGCGCCGGGTTCGGCACCTGATAGTCGGCGGCGGCGCCACGCGGCACCACCGGGACGGCCTCGGGCGCAGGCGAGGATGCGACGTTCCTGGCGGCGAGGACGGAACCGTCCAGCGCCTCGGTCCGCAGGGCGTCCTGCACGAACCCGTCGGTCGTGTCGTCGGGCGCGACGATCGGCACGCTGTCCACCAACGGGGTCGCGTACGGCGCGGAGTCCGCGTGCTCGATCGCGGCCTTGGCCCGCGCCTCGCGCGCCTGGCGCCGTCGCTCGACCCGCCGGGCGAGCCACTCGCGGGCCGCCGCGACGATTTCGCGGATGGGCTTGCCCACGATGACGAGCACGCCGAACAGGGCGACGAGCACGAGCAGGATGCCGGCGAGCCACACGGGCAGCAGCTGGGTCAGGATCGACGAGCTGAGATAGCCGAGGAAGCCGCCGTACTGGCGCATCACGGGGGCGTCGCTCGGCGCGGGCAGGGGCGCGCGGAAAAGGTTGATGACGCCGAGTGCGCCCAGGAGGCCAACCAGCCAGCCGACGACTTGGCGCCCGATCGGCCCATTGGCCTGTGGATCCCGCATCGTGCGCACGGCCATGGCCACGAACAAGACCGGTAGCGCGTAGCTCAGCAGGCCCACGACGCTGGCGAACGCGAGGTGGATGCCGCGGCCCACGGGCCCGGGAAGCCCGAACCAGAACTCGGCCGCGACGACGATCGCCACGAAGATCAACAGCAGTCCGGCACCGTCACGCAGGAGGGCGGGATCGATGTCCCGCGCCCCATGGCCGATCGCCCGGACGCCCCGTCCGACCAGCCGCGCCAGGCTGCGCCACACCCACACGATGAACCGGACGACCGCCGGTGGCCGGGACTCGCCCGACGTGCGCGAAGCCGCGCCCCGGGACCGCGCCGACGCGGCCGGTTTCGCGTTACGCGTTGTCGCGGAAGCATGACTCGCCATGGTGGGCAGATTACCCGGTGCGTCGCCCACATCGGCGCAGCCCACGCCGGAGCCCGTGTGATCGACACGTCCAGAGCTTCTTGGCCCCACGACGCTCTCTCCCCCGCTGCACTCCTCCGACAACCCCGCTCACGACCCCGAGATTCGTCCAGAGGGGGAGATCCGAGCAACCGCGTGGCTCTAGAAGTGGGTCCACCCCGGAGGCGCCGACTGCCAGACGACATGGTCGACGAGCACGAACGAGGCGTCATCCGCCGCCCGCTCCTCGACCGACCCGATCACGAGCCAGCCTTCCGGCACGTCGCCGAGGTCGAATGTGGCGACGAGCGCGTGATCCTCGCCCCCGGTGAGGACGAAATCAAGCGGGTCGCGCCCGGTGGCGGCCGCCACGGCCCCCACGGGCTCGGCCACGTCCAGACGGTCCGACTCGACGTTGATGGTGACGCCGCTCGCACGGGCCATGTGGGCAAGATCGGCGAGCAGGCCGTCGGACACGTCGATCATCGCGCCCGCCCCAGCCTGGGCCGCGATCCGGCCCGCCCCGTAGGGGACGGCCGGGCACCGGTGCGCGTCGACGACCGCCTTCGGCGAGCGGAAGCCGCGAGCCAACGCCGCCAGCCCCGCCCCCGCCCAGCCGAGCCGTCCGCAGAACGCCACCAACTGCCCGGGTTTCGCGCCCGTGCGCAGGACGGGACTCCACGCATCGGTCTGGCCGGTCACGGACGCACTCACCACGATCCGGTCGGCCTGGCTGATGTCGCCGCCCACCAGGGCGATACGGGCGCGCTCCGCCTCCGCGCGCACCCCGGCCGCGAACTGGTCGACCCAGGCCTGCGCCGTGTCCCGTGGCAGCGTCATGCCGAGCACGAGCGCCACCGGTGTCGCCCCCATCGCCTCCAGGTCGGCCACGGACGCGGCAACGACTTTCCGTCCGATGTCGAACGGATCCGACCATTCCTGCCGGAAGTGCACGCCCTCGACGAACAGGTCGACGCTGACGACCGCCGAGCCGTTCACGAGGAACACCGCCGCGTCGTCGCCGGGCCCGACCGACACGGCGGGCGATCCCGGCAACCCCGCCGTGATCCGGTCGATCAGGGCGAACTCCCCCAGATCCGCCACAGTGCTGACTCGCGATTGCGCCATGCCCCTACGCTACCCGCCGCGTGGCCGGTTGATCAGCGAAGCCCGAGCGGCCGACGCAACGCCTGGTCGAGCAGGTCGCTGATGAGTTCGGCGTAGGTCATGCCGGCCTGCTGCCACAGCCTCGGGAACATCGAGATCGGCGTGAAACCGGGCATCGTGTTGATCTCGTTGAGAATGACCTCACCACTAGGGAGGACGAACGAGTCGACGCGGCTCAGCCCCTCCGCGCCGATCGCCTCGAACGCCGCCACCGCCAAACGACGCACCTCGGCCTCGACCGATGGCGGCACGTCGGCGGGCGCGGCCAGGCCGGCGGCATCCGGATCCAGGTACTTCGCGGCATAGTCGTAGAAGCCGGACGGATCGCGCACCAGGATCTCACCCGGACGGCTGGCGCGCGGGGTTCGCGACCCCTCGGCGGGACCGAGCACCGCACACTCGATCTCGCGGGCGCCGACGACGCCCTGCTCGATGATCACCCGCGGGTCCCACCGGGCGGCTTCGGCGAACGCCGCCGCCAGACCCTCCGGCGCGTCGACTCTCGACGTCCCGACCGACGACCCACCGCTCGCCGGTTTCACGTACACGGGATAGGTCAGGCCCGCCTCCGCGACGGCGCGCGCCAGGTCGCCCGGCGCCCCGGCGGGCCGCACGAGGTATGGTTCGACGCGCAGCCCGGCGGCGGCGAACGCCACCTTCATCCGGTGCTTGTCAAGGCCGACCGCGCTGGCCGCCACCCCCGCCCCCACGTAGCGCAGCCCGACCATCTCCAGGTAGCCCTGTAGTGTGCCGTCCTCACCGAAGGGACCGTGGATCAGCGGGAAGGCGACCTGGACCGGCGTCACGTCGGTCAGCCGGTCCCCACGGTCGGTCGCGAGGACGACCTGGTCGCCGCGTCGTAGCAGGACCGCCCGCGGGCGTCCGGTCTCCACGCCCGGGAGGACGTCGTCCACGGGCGCCAAGGCCGCGATGTCGTCGGCGGCGTAGCGCACCCACTCGCCCTCCCGCGTGATGCCGATCCCGTGCGGCTCGAATCGGTCGCGGTCGAGGGCGCCCATGACGCCCGCCGCGGTCAGGCACGAGATCTCGTGCTCGCCGGATTGCCCGCCGAAGATGAACACCACCGGGATGCGCCCGTCCACCACTGTCCGCCCCTTCCGTCCGATCCCACCAACCCTAGCAGTGAGGTCCCGGTCAGCCGCCCGGGACGATGCGCCGCCGGGCTTTGGCATCCCACCGTCCGGGCGGACAGGGTTCACCCCGGACGCGTTCGACCAGGGCCGTGATCGCGTCCATCATGGCCTCCCCCGCCGCCCGGACGGCCACGGCGTCGGTGGGATCGCGGCCGAACCGGGCCAGATCGAGCGGGGTCCCCAGTTCGAGGACGACGTCATGGCGGGGGACGAGGTGAGGCAGCCGTTGGGGTGAGCCGTTGTCGGGACACATGACGTCGATGCCCCAATGCCCCAGCGGGACGACCGGGGCCCCGGTGAGCAGCGCGAGCCGCGCCGCCCCGGTGCGCGCCGTCATCGGCCACACCTGCGGATCGTACGTCGTCGTGCCTTCGGGGTAGATCACGACGACACGCCCCTCCCCCAGGAGTCGCGCCGCCTGGTCGAGGGCCCCGCCGCCACGCTCCATCTCACGGAAGACGGGCACCATGCCCGCGCGGCGGAACAGGAACCGCACCCCGGGGACGCGGAAGAGACTCGCCTTGGCCAGGAAGTACGGCCACCGTCCCGCATAGGCCACGAACTCGCCGACGAAGAGCGGGTCGAGGCTGGACACATGGTTGGGCACGATGATCGCCGGGCCGTCCAAGGGAAGGCGGTCTTGGCCCCGCCACTCCCGCCGTGCCACCAGCCGGAGCAGGGCGTGTGCGCCGTGCGCCATGAACGGGAACGCCCAGGGGCCGGGCTCGCGGTTCACCCGGCGCAGGGGCAGGCCATCATTCGACGAGCGGCGCGCCTCCACCGGCGATGCCTTCCGGATGACCTCGTCTCGTCCCACCCGACCATTGTGAACCCGGCACGATGCCATGGGACTGAGCCGATGCGAGGTCAGGGGACGGGCAGCGGCAGGGTTGCCGGCCGGAAGGCGGGTCGGTGCACCTCGAAGGCGGCGATGTCGCCCTCGTGGGCGAGCGTCTCGCCGATGCTGTCGATGCCGGCCAGGAGACGGTCGCGCGTGTGGTCGTCCACGTCGAAGACCCAGGTTCGTCCGGCCAGCGACAACGTGCGCAGGTTCAGGTCGACTGTCATCGGCGCGCCCGGTGCGGCCTCGATGACCGCCCAGATCGCCTCCACCTGGTCTTGCGGCAACCGCGCGAGCAGCAGCCCCGCCTGGCCGGCGTTGTTCGCGAAGATGGGCCCGAAACGTGGGCTCACGACGACGCGGAAGCCGTAGTCCTGCAGGGCCCACACGGCGTGCTCCCGCGAACTGCCGACACCGAAGTCCGGACCGGCCACCAGGATCGTGCCTGCGTCGAAGGGAGCCTGGTTGAGGACGAACGACTGATCGGCGCGCCACGCACTGAACAGGCCGTCGGCGAAACCCGTCCGGGTGATCCGCTTCAGGTACACCGCCGGGATGATCTGGTCGGTGTCGACCGCGGCCCGCCGCAGCGGCACCGGTATGCCCGTGTGGGTCGTGAATGGCTCCATGCTGGTCCTCCTTCGTGGCTCACAGATCGGCGGGCGCGGCGAGACGACCGGCGACGGCCGTCGCCGCGGCGACGAGCGGCGACACGAGGTGCGTGCGCGACCCCTTGCCTTGGCGGCCCTCGAAGTTACGGTTGGACGTCGACGCGCACCGCTTGCCTGCGGCCAGTTGGTCCGGGTTCATGCCGAGGCACATCGAGCAACCGGCGAAGCGCCAGTCGGCGCCGGCCTCGGTGAAGATCCGGTCGAGGCCCTCGTCGATGGCCTGCTGGCGCACCCGGGCCGAACCCGGCACGATCATGAGATGCACGCCGTCGGCGACCCGGCGTCCCTGCAACACGCCGGCCACGGCCCGCAGATCCTCGATCCGGCCGTTGGTGCACGAGCCGACGAACACGGCGTCCACGGCGATGTCGCGCATTCGCGTGCCCGGCGTGAGGGCCATGTACGCCAGCGCTCGCTCCGCGGCGGCCCGCGCGTCCGGATCGGCGAGGTCGGCGGGATGGGGCACGGCCCCGTCCAGCGGCACGCCCTGACCGGGGTTCGTGCCCCACGTGACGAAGGGGACGACGGCCCCGGCATCCAGGCGCACGGTCGCGTCGAAGCGGGCGTCCGGATCGGTGGCGAGTGCCCGCCATGCGGTCACCGCCTCGTCCCAGGCCGCCCCGCGCGGGGCGTAGGGACGCCCCTGGACGTAGTCGAACGTCGTCTGGTCGGGCGCGATCAGTCCGGCCTTCGCACCCCATTCGATGGACATGTTGCACACGGTCATGCGGCCCTCCATGGAGAGCTGCTCGATCGCGCGCCCGCGGTACTCGGCGATGTAGCCGGTGCCGGCGCC
>WQUE01000201.1 GCA_009785885.1 Actinomycetes bacterium | reverse complement strand
TGGCCCGTACTGGTCGTGAAACTCTCGGCGGGATAGCCGTAGAAGGCCCGGAAGGCGAGCGAATGCCCATCGACAAGGAGCGCCCGCTCCCCGGGCAAGCTCACTTCGAGCCCTTGGAGGGCCGCCCGTGATCGATGACGCCCTGGGCCACTTCGCGCATCGACTTGCGCAGATCCATGGCCGTCTTCTGGATCCAGCGGAACGCCTCGGCCTCGGTGAGACCCAGGCCCTCCTGGAGCAGTGCCTTGGCCTGGTCGACGACCTTACGGGACGCCAGGCGTTCCTCCAGATCGGCCACCTCGGCCTCCAAGGCGACGAGCTGCGAGAACCGCGCGCGGGCCACCTCGATGGCCGGGACCACGTCGGAGGCGTCGAACGGCTTGATGACGTACGCCATCGCACCCGCCTTGCTGGCCCGTTCGATCAGATCGCGCTGGGAGAACGCCGTCAGGATGACCACGGGAGCGATCCGCTCCTCCGTGATCGTTTCCGCGGCGGTGATGCCGTCCATCTTGGGCATCTTGACGTCCATGACGACGACGTCCGGTTCCAGTTCGCGTGCCAGCGAGACGGCTTCTTCCCCGTCCGCGGCCTGGCCGACCACCGTGTACCCGGCGTCCTGCAGGAGTTCCACCAAATCGAGCCGGATGAGCGCCTCATCCTCTGCCACGAGTACGCGCATCGGCTCACTTACCTTTTCAGTCACGCTGTCAATTCTGGCACCTTCGTGGCCGCGAGACAAGGACGGAGGCGGTGTGGCAGAATGTACGTCGGTGCGCCCACCGTCCCACGTCCTTGCTGACGCCCCGGTGGTACGTGCGGCCCAAGTGGCGGAATGGCAGACGCAGTCGACTCAAAATCGACCGTCCCGAAAGGACATGGGGGTTCGACTCCCCCCTTGGGCACGCGCTTCGCGCGTGCCCAAGGGGGGAGTCGAACCCGCGAGGGCGCGAGCGTCGGGAGAACGCCAGGTGGGCGTTCGAGCAGCGAGCGGGCCAAGGACGGCGCGGCAGCGCCGGCCGCCGGCCAGTAGTTTCGGCAAAGCCGAAACTACGTCGACTCCCCCCTTGGGCGCCGCAGGTCAGGCGCGGCAGTGACACCGTACGCCACAACATCGCATTCGCAGACCGGCACGGTCATCCACACGCGCGACTGCGAAGTTACGCCGACTATTGGGGCCTCCTGACCGTCACAACAACCGCATCCGCCGCGGCGGATCGCCCCAACCGCGGTCCAGTGCGAAGTTACGCACGAGCCGGGGTGCGCCCAGCACGTCGGGGTCGGAGCTGAACCACCGTCTGCGTTGAGGGTGCTGGAGATCTGCAAGTCGCGGTGCAGAATGTCTGCGAATCACGGTACAAGAAGTCTGCATGACACGGTACAAACTCCCTGCAGAACACGGTCCCACCATCCGCATGTGCCGCGTAGTCCCCAGCCACCCCACGTCCGCGCTCAACTCCCGGGCTGACCGATCTCGTCACCGGCACGCAGGCGGTCCGCGTTCCAGTGGAGGCGCTCAGCCAGCCTCGGCGACACGCCGTCCGGCACGGGCACGCGGCTGAGGACGGCGTCGAAGCCGGCGAGCGTCGTCGTGACGGCGTCCGCTGCCCGGGCGGCGGAGATGACGCCACACGAGCCCGGGCGCTCCGGTTTCCAGAGGCTCGAAACTCCGTGCCCAATTCGCTCGAAAATCCATAATGAAAACACTCGAAAATCCTTGATTCCTGATAGGGTGGACGCGTGAGTTCGACGACATCAGCGGCTTCGCCAGGCCCGCTGACTCCACCCGGGTACCGCACGCGATTGGCGGATGCGAGACTTCGCACGATGCTTGGCGCCTTCGGCGCGGTCGAGATCGCCGGACCCAGGTGGTGCGGCAAGACCTGGACCGCTCTTGCCGCCGGAGCCAGCGTGGTCCATGTCGATGACCCCGGTGTGACTCCCCTGGTGGAGGCCGATCCCCCCATTGCTTTGAAGGGCGAGGTGCCGCATGTCATCGACGAGTGGCAGTTCGTCCCGCGAGTCTGGGACACCGTCCGCCGGACCGTGGATGCCAGCGGGTCCCGTCCCGGACAGTTCATTCTGACCGGGTCGTCCACACCTCGCCGCCATGAGGTTTCCCACAGTGGTGCTGGTCGCATCGGCCGCCTGCGCATGAGGCCGATGACACTGAGCGAGAGCGGCGTGTCCTCGGGGGTCGTGTCGCTGGCCGACCTGTTCGCGGGTGGGAGCGGCTTCGAGACGACTCCCGTTCGGACAGCACTCCCGCACATCGTCGAGCAGGTGTGTATCGGCGGATGGCCGGCATTGATCGACGCCGATGTCGCGCATGCCCAACTGATGTTGGCAGGGTACTGGGACACGCTCTTCGACCTCAGCTTCCCCGCCGTGGGCCGCTCCGGATCAACGGCACGTAGCGTTGCGCTCGCTCTGGCCCGGAATGTCGCCCAGGCCGCGACGCATCAGACTCTACTTGCGGACGTGGGGGAACGGATCGGCAGCACTGAGACGCTATCGGCATACCTTGACGAGTTCGTCCGCATGTACCTGATCGACGAGTTGCCCGGATGGGACGCCCCCATCCGGTCGGCATCCCGCGTTCGCACCAAGCCCAAGCGGTATTTCGCCGACCCCTCACTGGTCGCAGCGCTCCTGACACTGAATGAGGACTCCCTACTCAGGGATGCCCAGACGCTCGGCTTCCTGTTCGAGAACCTCTGCCTTCGGGACCTCCGCGCATACAGCTCGGTCCTGCCTGGCGCCTCGTCCGACGCGGTCCGCTACTACGCGGACGCAGACAACCTGGAGGTGGACGTCATCATCGAGTTACGCGACGGCAGATGGGCGGGCATCGAGATCAAGCTCAGCGACGCCAAAGTGCCACAAGGCATCGACAACCTGCTCCGGCTGAAGAAGAAGATCGCCCGCAACCCCGCCGCGAGGAACCCCGAGCCGGTGTTCCTCGCCGTCGTGGTGGGAGTGACACCGTTCGTCCGGCGCGACCCGGATACCGGCGTCTACATCACTCCCATCACCGCGCTGACCGCATAGAGCAACGCTCATCTGCGGCTCACGAGAGCCCTCCCAGATCGTCGAGTACGCGGGACGCCCGTGCTCAGTCCCCTGGCTCGCCGATCTCGTCGCCCGCGCGCAGGTGGTGCACGTTCCAGTGGAGATGCTCGGCCAGACCGGGAGAAACACCATCGGGGACGGGCACGCGGCGGAGCGCCTCGTCGAGACCGTCGAGCGTCGTCGTGACGGCGTCCGCTGCCCGGGCGGCGGAGATGACCCCCCACGACGCGACCTCGGCCAGCAGACGCTCGATGGAGACGCGCCGGTGGTCGAAGGTGCCATCGATGGCCAGCGCCAGGTTCCAGGAGGCCAGGCCCTCCTGGAAGAGGTTCGGCACGGCGTCGTACACCGGGGCCAGCCGCGTACCGCCCGCCTCGTGCAGGAGCGCGACGTTCTTGGCGTGCGCGTCGTTGTCGCCGATGGCCAGCCGGTACGTCACCTGCCGTACCCACTCCTCCACCACCGCGCCGCCCCCGGGCAGCGACCCGAGCAGCGTGCCGATGCGCCGCGCCGTCGCCCGCCGGGGGTCGTCCGGCCAGCCGGGCTCCTGGTACTTCACGTCGCTGTCGAGCCAGTCGAGTCCGAGCGCCTGGGCCAGGTCCTCCTGATGCGTCACGGTCACCGTCTGCCCGCGGACCACCCGGTCGTACCGCTCGATGGCCAGGTACGTCACGGGTCCAGCCTGGCGCAGCTCGCTGCCGTACGCCGCGAGCCCCAGCCCCCGCGCCAACTCGTGGCTGTAGTACTCGTCGACGATCCGGTGCGCCCGCGCCGGTACCTGCGGCTTGAGGATGTGCGTCGAGTGCGCTCGTCCGCGTGGGTACGCCCACTGCCCGTCGAAACGGGCGACCAGCACCTTCGGCTGGTAGCCCGGCAGCGTCGACCGGCTGTCGTCGGGGACGGCCTGGTCCACGTCCTTGATGGCCCGGGTGAGCCGCGCAGCCACCTGGTCGTCGTCGAGCGGTTCGTACGACGGCCGGTACCCAGGCGTCTCCCCTGGCGACCGCAGCGTCGCGGCACCGGCGACCGAGCCCCCGAACTGCTCGAGCAGGGCGAAGAGGTCGTCCTTGTCGATGTGCCGTTTCGCGGCCATCCGAACCCGGTGGTTGCCCTCCGGCACGTACCCACCGAGGAAGTTGGACACCGCCTCGCCCGGCACCCGCCGGCCCGGCAGCGCGGTGAAGGCTTCGCTGAGGACCACCTCGGGGGTGTACGCGGGGTCCA
>WQUE01000200.1 GCA_009785885.1 Actinomycetes bacterium | reverse complement strand
GTGGTGCGGTACGAGGGCCCGCAGGGCGGACCGGGCATGCAGGAGATGCTGTACCCGACGGCATACCTCAAGGGCGTGGGGCTGGGCCCGCAGTGCGCGCTGATCACCGATGGACGCTTCTCCGGCGGCTCGTCCGGCCTTGTCATCGGGCACATTTCGCCTGAGGCGTCCCAGGGCGGGGCGATCGGGCTGATCCGGGACGGCGACGTGATCGACATCTCCATCCCCGACCGGTTGCTGAACGTGCGGCTGTCGGACGACGAACTGGCCGCCCGGCGCGCGGCGGAGGACGCCCGGGGCGTCCTCGCCTGGAAGCCCCAGCAGCGCGACCGCGTCGTGAGCAACGCGCTGAAGATCTACGCCACCCTGGCCCAGAGCGCCGATAGGGGTGCCGCCCGGCGTCAGGTGTGAGGGCGGTGCATGTCTGGAGTCGGAGACCGAGCCTTGGCACTTCCGTACAGGTGCCGTACAATTGATCCGTGACCGCGACTGCCACTGAGCCAAGGACGAGGCGGTTCGAGGCGCGCCTCGATCCGGAGTCCGATGATCGCATTGCCCGCGCGGCGGCCTTGTGTGGACAGTCGCGTTCGGCCTTCATCGTCCAGGCCGCCCGCGAGGCGGCCGATCGTCAGTTGGCAAGGGCGGATGTGACGCTGATGCCGGCCGCGCAGTTTGAGGCCATGATGGAGACCCTCGACGAGGTCGAGCCGCTGCCGGAGCTGGCCGCCTTGCTGGCTCGCCCTAGGGCGTACCACCGGGCATGAGCGCGTGCAGCGACGCTGCTGTGAGGTACAGGCGGTTTGTCGCGCCGACGCGCCGAAACCCATACCTCTCATAGAAGGGCACGACGGACTCCGCCATCGCGTCGACGACGATGAGTCGTCCGGCGAAGCGCGTCGTCGCGGCATCGAGTCGTTCGAGCGCATCGATCAGGAGCTGGCCGCCGAGATGCTGCCCCTGAAGCTCGCACGCCAAGGCCAGTCGCGCGAGAAGGTAGGCGGGCAGGACGGAGTAGCCGGCGCCGACTGAGCGCGGCAGTTCGTCGCTCTGCAGGGATGTTGGGCAGATTGCGTAGTAGGCGACAACACTCTCGCCGCTCAGCCATACCCTCGTCCGCGCGGTTCCGGCGACCTGAGCCCGCCAGGCCTCGTTGCGCAACCACCGGTCCGACGCGGCGGCCCCGCACGTGAAATCGGTAACATCGTGCTGTTTCGTGAGCGGTGTCGAGATGAACGGTTCGTCAGGCGGGGACATGGGGCCCCCGCTCGTAGAGGCCGATGCCCGCCCGGACGAGGTGACCGTCGCGTACCAGGTCGCCAAGCGCTACCGAAATCGCATTCTCTGTGGCGTCCGCTCGTGCACCCTGCACAAACCGGATGAGGTCGGCTCGTCGCTGTTGGCTCTCGGGTGTGGGGAACAGCGTGTCCAGGTGGCTCACGAGGACTCCCTTCACACTCACCGGTCTGTCGTTCAGGGCGTGAGCATCAGGTGTGGTCGAGTGGGCGGACTGATGGGCGGTTTTGGGTGTTGAGTGTTGGCGTGAGGGAGTCGTGGTGGTGATCTGTCCGCTGCGGAGGGCGGCAGAGGCGACGCGCAGCAGTGCCGCAACATCCTCCGGGAGGAACACGGCGGCGACAACGGGGTAGCTGCCCTCGCTCTGCGCGTGAGCGACAACAGTCAGCTGTTCGACGAGCTGCTTGAGTGACTCCCGAAGGCTGTCGGTCATGTCCATGTTCTATGTGCCTCTCACGTCGGATCGCCATCGCCTTAGCAACGGTACATTACCTGTGTGAGGGTGTCAACCGATGCCCCGATCAGGTTCCGCCACGGCCCGGGACGCGCGGAGTGGGTCCACCACCACCCACGATGGTTGCCAATCTGTGATCAGATTGTTGCCAATTCGTGACCGGCAAGGGGGTGTCAGAAGGGCGATCAGCCGATAGCGTGAAGACCACTCGGCCGCGAGGCCCAACGCGTGAGGAGACGATGATGAAGTCCCGATTCCGGCACGGTGTCACCCTCGTCCTGTCGGCCGGCCTGGCCGCGGGCATGGTCCTGCTCGGCGGCTGCTCGGCGTCCAACCCGTCCACGGCGAGCGGCGGCGCTCCGACCTATGGTGGGGCCGCCAACGGCGCGCCGGCCCCGGAGAAGGCGCCCGGCGCCCCCGAGGCGCCGCCGACCACCGTCGACGACGGACGCCAGATCGCCCGCACCGCATCGTTGGCGCTGACCGTCGAGGACCTCATGGCGGCCACGAAAGGACTCCACGAGTTGGCGATGTCGTTGGGTGGCGTGGTGACGAACGAGTCGATGTCCCTGCCGGGGGATGCCGGCTCGACCCAGGGCAGCGGCATGGTGGTGGTGAGCGTCCCCGCCGACAAACTGGATGAGGCCCTGAGCCAGATGGGGGACCTCGGCACGATCACGAACCGCAAGATCGAGGCCGTGGACGTGACCGCGGATGTCGTCGACGTCGACTCGCGCATCGCGACGATGCGCGCGTCCATCGCCCGGCTGCGGGCCCTGATGGACAAGACGGGTACGGTGACCGAGATCGCGTCGCTCGAGGCGCAGTTGACGCAGCGGGAGGCCGACCTCGAGTCGTTGCTGGCCAGGCAGAAGAGCTTGTCGCAGCGGGTGGCCGAGGCGCCGATCACCGTGTCGTTGCGGACGACGTCCATCGCCGACCAGTCCGCACCCAACGGGTTCGTGTCGGCGCTCCAGGCCGGCCTGCGGAGCCTGGCGGCCGCCGGCCGGTTGACGCTGATCGTCCTCGGCGCGGTGCTGCCGTGGCTGGCGCTGGCGGCGGTGATCCTCGTGCCGACGTTGATGATCCGGCGGCGCTGGCGGCTCAACCACCCGAAGCCGGCGCCGGGCCGCCCGGCCTCCATGCCGCCGTTGATGGTGTCCCTGCCCCAGGCGCCGATGCCCGGCCAGCCCATGATGGCGCAACCGACGCCGGCCCAGCCCACCCCCAAGACGGCCCCGCCGGTCGACCCCCGCAGCGGCGCCTGAGCTGGGCAGCCGCGAGGCCGACTAGGCTGGACGGCATGAGCACGTGGTACCCCGCCGCATCCGGCCTGCGGCGCCCGAGCGGCGCGCAGGTGACGACCGTGGTGCTGATCGGGGTGAACGTCCTGGTGTGGCTGGCGATCCTGGTGACCGGCAGCGGCTCGAGCCCGGTGTTGCGGACGCTCAGCCTCACGCCCCTGGGCACGTGCCTGCTCGCCGCCGATCCGGGACGCTACCTGCCCGGGGTGACCGCGGCGCAGTGCGCGACCGTGCAGGGCATGGCCTGGAGCCCGGGCGTGGCGGGCGGCGCCTGGTGGCAGGTGCTGACCTCGGCGTTCACGCACGTGCAGGTGTGGCACGTCGGCTTCAACATGGTGGCGCTGGCGATCCTCGGCCCCACGCTGGAGCGGGCCATCGGCCGCGCCCGGTTCCTGGGGTTGTACGTCACGGCGGCGCTGACCGGCGCGGCGGCGGTGATGTGGTTCTCGCGCCCGGACGGGTCGACGTACGGGGCGTCCGGCGCGGTGTTCGGCCTGATGGGCGGCCTGTTGATCGTCGCCTGGCGGACGCACGGGGACGTCCGCGGCGTGCTCGTCTGGCTTGGGTTGAACGTGGCGTTCACGTTCTTGAACAGCGGCGTCTCCTGGCAGGGGCATCTCGGCGGGCTGGCCGGCGGTCTGCTCGTCGGGGCGCTGCTGTCCATCCCGGGCGCCCGGCGGGCGTCGGTCCAGTGGCTCGGCGTCGGCGCTCTCGCGTTCGTGACGGTGGTCCTGATCGCGGCCAGGGCGGTGAGCCTGGCCGGCTAGGCCGTGGGCAATTGCGGCGACCCGTGGCAGGGGCATCGCACCGTCAAGCGCCGGCGAGCGGGACGGCGTTTCGTGTGGTCGTCGACCGACAAGCTGGCCGAGCTGGTGGCCTGAGCAGCCGCCAGGGCCTTTAGTGCTCGTGCGGATCCATCTGGGCGTCGTGCTGGGTCTTGTGCAGGGTGCCGGGCTCGTGGTCGGCCGGCCCGTACAGCGTGTACAGCTTGAGGTCGTCTGCGCCGGTGTTGATCACGTTGTGCCACGTCCCGGCGGGGACGAAGACGCCCGACTCCGCCTCGACGTCGGCCCTGAACGTGACCTCGCCCTTCGCCGGGCCCATCTCGACGCGCCCATTGCCCGCCTCGATGCGCAGGAACTGGTCGTGCGTCTTGTGGACCTCCAGGCCGATGTCGCCGCCGGCCGGGATACACATCACGGTCAACTGCAGGTGCGAACCCGTCCACAGGGTCGCACGGAAATTCGGGTTGGCCA
>WQUE01000199.1 GCA_009785885.1 Actinomycetes bacterium | reverse complement strand
CCGCGACGGTCGACCTCGAACGCGACCGCTTCCACGCCGCCGAAGGCTACCTCACGGTGCGCTTCACCTGGCCCGATGTGGTCAACCGGCCCTGCCGGACGGCCGCCACCGTGGCGCTCCACCTCCGCGAGCGCGGCTGGACGGGCCACCCCAGGACGTGCCCGCGCTGCCCACCAGACGTCGTCCTCACGCTGCGGGGCGTCTTCTCCGTCAAACAAGGCGGAAAAGACGCCCCGCAGCGCCCGTGGGCATGATCGAAGCCACCCTCATCCAGCTGTGGCTGTGGTGGCCCTTGCCCTCGCCCGTGGCACTTCCGGCTGCGCCGGACAAGCCTTGGATACCAGCGGTCAGGGTCCACTCCTGTGGGACTTGACCCGCTTCGGCCTTGATCGCCGGCCGCTTCGCCCCTCACCGCCCCAACACCGGGAAGCCCGGTCAACGTCAACTCAGCTCAGAGCATGCCGTGGAAGCTCATGGGCATCTCGGCCGATCGGCAAACCATCACCGTGATGTTCGTCGCCGGCGATGGCTCGTGCACCATCCATGCCGGCTATCACGTCGAGACGCCGGGCAGTGCGATGATGCTCCATGAGTGCAGCACGTCCGAGGTCCCCGCCGGGCAAGCCTGCCCGGCCATGCTCGTATGCGGCAGCGAGACCACACGCCTGCCCCTGGCCCTGACCGAATCCGTTCAGCTCATCCACGGGCCGACGTCGCGGAATCATGGGATACTCCTCGGCTACCCGCGCTTCGAGAAGCCTCGCGATGGCTTCCTCCTGTCGTGCTCGTGCGTCGGCCTTCCTGGCGTTCGCCGCGCGCTCCCGGCAGCGCGCGGGATAGCCGTGGAAGACCTTGAGCACGACGGCCACGCCCTCGAAGAGGATCCCCAGGGCTCCCAGGGCTGTGATGATCTCGGCCGCCGCCATGCCCACCATTGTCGTCCGGGCACGCGACACGGCTGGCCGAATCGCCCCATCCCATGCCGATGCATGGACTTCCCGACAGTCGGGGACGGGCCGACAAGGTCGACCTGCGACATGGAGCATCTCCACCCGGCGCACAATGAACGGAAAATGCTCGACGCGATTGTGTATCCGCCGTTGCCATACTGCTGTTCGCGCAGGGACGAATCGAATCTGGTCCACCCCGGACACCCAGTTCCGGTTTCGGAGCCCGCGGCGCGCGCGGGCCGGGCAGGTGATCTTCGCGTCCTCGCCGCCCAAGGAGCCCGCCTCGCACGCGCGGGCAGGGCGTTTTGTCCATGTGCCCCACCCAGTTCGGGTTTGAGCCCGCCTCGCACGCGCGGGCAGGGCAGTCGTTGAGCCGGCGTCGATGCCGAGGAACAGGGTGCCGCGCACGTCCGCCGCCATTGCGCGTCGTTCAGGAACGTGCCGCCCTGGACGACAATCGCGCTAGTCCCGCCTGCACACATGCCGTTCATCCGCGAGCCCGCCTCGCGCGCGCGGGCCGGCTCAATTCCCGAGGTATCGACGCGGTCATGAACGCGAGCCCGCCTCGCGCAGGCGGGCCGGCTGTTTGCGGCAACCGCACACCCAGTTTCAGTTTCGGAGCCCGCCTCGGTGACGCACCACCTGACCAGGACGGGTCAGGCGTCCCCGCGCATCACAGGAGGGGACACCTGAAGCTGGACGGGCCACCCCAGCACGTGCCCGCGCTGCCCACCGGACGTCGTCCTCACACTCCGGACGCTATCCAGGGTTCTCGCAACTTTGTGCCGTCATCGTCTTCCCTCGCGTTGATCTAGTCGCCTCTTCTCGGCATGCTTCATGCGGTGTCTTGTCCGCGCTGACACGCCCGAACTCGGAATCTCGCACGATTTTGCGGCAACCTGCCACCCATGTCCGGTTTCGGAGCGCCGGCCAGTTCGGGAGTGCCCGATGACACCCCACATGACTGCCGCCGTCGGCGCCGGCCCGGGCTCCGCGAGGGCCGGTGGTCGCCTTCGGCCGCCGATGCCGTACGCGGGTGGGAAGCAGCTGCTGGCTGACCGGATCGTGGCGTTGCTGCCGCCGCATCTGCACTACGTGGAGCCGTTCGCGGGCGCCTTGTCGGTTCTCCTGGCGAAGCCCCCGTCACGGATCGAGACGGTCAACGACTTGGACGGGGACATCGTCCACTCCGGGGCGTCTTCTCCGTCGAACAAGGCGGAAAAGACGCCCCGCAGCGCCCGTCCTACCCCGCCGGGTAGAAGCCGGTCGGGACCTCGGCCAGGTTGATCAGGATGTTCTTGATCTGGGTGTAGTGGTCGAGGATCACCTTGTGGGTCTCGCGTCCGATGCCGGAGGTCTTGTAGCCGCCGAACGGCGCGCCCGCCGGGATCGCGTTGTACGTGTTCACCCACATGCGTCCGGTCTCGATCGCCCGCGCCACCCGGATCGCCCGGTTGATGTCACGGGTCCACACCGCCCCGCCGAGGCCGTAGTCGGAGTCGTTGGCGAGCCCGATGACCTCGTCCTCGGATGAGAACTTGATCACGACGGCGACCGGGCCGAAGATCTCCTCGCGGGCCACCGCCATGTCGTTGGTCACGCCGGTGAGCAGCGTGGGACGCATGAACGCGCCCTTGGCGAGCGGACCGTCGTGGAACCGGTCGCCGCCGGCCGCGATCGTCGCCCCCTCGGCGACGCCCTTGTTCACCCAGCCGAGGATCTGCTCGAGTTGGCCCTCGTCGATCTGGGAGCCCATCTGCGTCGCCGGATCCCACGGCAGGCCGACCCTCACGCGGTCGAACGCCGCGACCGCCGCCTCGACGAAGCGGTCGTAGATGTCCTCGTGGACGAACACGCGCGACCCGGCGCAGCACACCTGCCCCTGGTTGAACAGGATGCCCATCTGCAGCCCGTCGATCGCCATGTCCTGGTCGCAGTCCGGGAAGTAGATGTTCGCGGACTTGCCGCCCAGTTCCAGCGTGGACGGGATCAGCCGGCACGCCGCCGCCTCCGCGACGCTGCACCCGACCTGCGTCGAGCCGGTGAACGCCAGCTTGCGGAACCCGGGATGGTCGAGGATGTACTGCCCCGACCGCGAGCCGCGGCCCGTCACCACGTTGAGCACGCCCGGGGGCAGCACGTCCTGGATCAGCCGGGCCAGTTCCAGCACGGACAGGCTCGTCAGGCTGGACGGTTTGAACACCGTGCAGCAGCCCGCGGCGAGCACCGGCGCAAGCTTCCAGGCCGCCATGAGGAACGGGAAGTTCCACGGCACGATCTGCCCGACGACCCCGATCGGCTCGTGCAGGATCAGCGACAGCGTGTTCTCGTCCAGCATCGCGGCACTGCCCTCCTCCGTGCGGACGGCGCTCGCGAAGTAGCGGAAGTGGTCGGCCGCGTACGGCACATCGACGCTCGCCGTCTCGCGCAGCGGCTTGCCGTTGTCGAGCGACTCGACGAGCGCCAGGTGGTCGGCGTTCGCCTCGATCACGTCGGCAATCTTCAGCAGGAGACGCTGCCGTTCGGCGGGGGCGACCGCCTTCCACGAGTCGAACGCCCGCCACGCCGCCGCGACCGCGGCGTCCACGTCGTCCTTGGTCGCCTCGGCGCACGTGGCCAGGTGGCCGCCGTCGGCCGGGCACGTCGACGCGAACGTCCCACCATCCGACGCGGGCCGCCAACACCCGTCGATGAACAGGCCGTACGAACGCCGCAGGTGCGAGTCTGGATGAGTCATCGGATACCCTCCTTGGTTGTCGTCGTTGGGTGGCACGTTGACACCGTCCCACCTGATTGAAACACTAGATCATCGTGACAATTTGCGCACGTTCCCGGTTCGCCACTGGCGTAAACTCCGGCAGTCGGGCCCACCACCATGGACGATGCGGGAGTCTTTCCTTGTCATGACCTCGATCACGGTCGGGCCATCGGGGCATCCCGCCTCGGGCGCACACGCGCGCCACGGTCCACCCCTCAGTGAACCCCGACGCGGCGACCGACCGTCTGACTACGCTGGTTCCCTTCACGGCCGATCTGGCAGGCGACCCCAGCCTGCCGCCCCGGTGATCGGACAATCCGCGCGTCGCGCAGAAAGGATCACCATGAAATCCCGTGTCACCCCCTACGCCCGCCTGGCCGGCATCGTCGCGGCCGGCATGTTCGCAGTCGCGGCCATGGCCGGAGCCGCCCCATCCGCCTCGGCCTCCGCCGAGCCGGCCTCGACCCCCGTCACCTACCCGGTCGTCGACGGCGCGACCTGGTCGTACGTCGTCAACGCCCGCCAGCTGACCCCGGGCCAGCAGATGCTCGTCGAGAACGCCGTCAGGGACGCCGGCGGCACCATCGTCATGTCCTACCAGGAGATCGGCGTCG
>WQUE01000198.1 GCA_009785885.1 Actinomycetes bacterium | reverse complement strand
TGGCCTGGAACAACCCGCCGGATCCGAGCTTCACCGCCGTCGTGATCGCCCTGATCCTCTACAACGGGGCGGTGTGCGCCGACCTGGTCCGCTCCGGCGTGCAGAACCTCCCCACCGGCCAGCATGAGGCCGCGGCGGCCATCGGGCTGCGCCACCACCAGGCGTTGATCCAGGTGCTGCTGCCGCAGGCGCTGCTGGCCATGCTCCCGGCGCTCATCGCGCAGTTGGTGGTCGCCCTGAAGGACTCCGCCCTGGGTTACATCATCGGCTTTGCGGAGTTGCTGCGCGAGGCGAAACTCTTGGGTACCCCGCTCAACACCCTGCAGACCCTCACCGCCGCCGCTGTGATCTTCATCGCGATCAACTACGCGCTGGGACGGCTGGGCTTCGCACTGGCGCAGCGGATGCGCGGACGCACGTCGCGCCTGGAGGAGGAGGCTGCCGAGGACATCCCGGTGAACGTGCCGTCGATCTCCGCCGAGCAGATGTTGCTGCCGGTCGACGCGGACGGCTACACCGAGGAGCATCTGCGCCACGAGCCGGCCCGCTGGACCGACTACCGTTGACACCTCGCCGCCACCGGGCCCGGACGACGGGCATGGCAGACTTGGGCGCATGGACTTCTCCAAGCAGCACACCTACGAGGCCGATGCGGCGCGCGTCTTCGCCATGCTGACCGATCCCGCGTTCCTGGAGGGCATGGCGTCGAACGACGGCGTGCTGGAGCACCAGGTGAGCGTCGACGGCGCCCATACGATCGTCCGAGCCGCGATTGCCGCGCCCGACATGGTCCGGCGGTTCGTCGGGCCGCAGATGCAGGTCAGGATGGACACCGACTGGACCGCGACGACGCCCCAGGGTGGCCACACCGGCCCGCTGACCGTATCCGTGGCGAAGATGCCCGCGAAGCTGACCGCCACCGCCACGATCACGCCCGACGGACCCCGGGCGGTCGTCTCCTACGCGGGCGAGTTCTCGGTCGGCATTCCCGTCGTCGGACGCAAGCTGGAGCAGATGGCCGCCCCGTACATCACGTTCATGCTCGACGCCCAGTGGATGGCCGGGCAGGCGTGGCTGAAGGAGCATCCCGCCGCGTAGCCGCAGGCGGACCGGCGCTGGGGCACGGTGGCGCACCAGTTATCCACAGATTGGGGACGCAGGTCCTTCACCGGCGCGTTCAGCCCTCAGACTGGTGGTATGAGCACTGTCCTGCACTGGGAGTTCCCCACCATCGCCCTGCCGCGCGCGCTGCGCGATCCGCTCCAGCATCCGCGGCCACGCCCTCGTCCCGGAGAGGGGACGCTCCGCCGTGCCACCGGCGCACCCTCTGCGCAAGACTCCCGCGGACGTGCCGTGGTGGACGCGTTGGCTCAGGCGTTACTCGAGGTTCTCACGGGACGTCGCGCCGCGGCCCAGCTCGCCCGGTGGGTCAGCCAGGAGAGTCTCGATGCGCTCGGCGCCATCGCCCGCGTGAACGGCTGGCGGCGCGTCCGGATCCGCTCGACCCGCGCCACCCAGGCGGCCGACGGTGCCGTCTGGGGCCGGATCACGCTGGACTGCGACGGGCATCCGGTGATCGCCACGCTCGCGCTGCAGGTCTTCCCGGACCGCTGGCGGTGCACACACCTGGACCTGATCCTGCCGGGCAGCCACCTGCAGACCGACGAGCTTGACTGAGGCGCTGCCGTCCTCAGTTGCCCTTGACGTTCACGAGCTGGTGCAGCTCGTCGACGATCTCGACCAGGTCGGCCGAGTCCTGCATCACGGTTTCCACGTCCTTGTACGCGCCGGGCGACTCGTCCACCAGCTCCTCGGCGTCCCGGTACTCGATCCCGGCCATAGCGGTGCGCAGGTCGTCCTGCGTGAACCGCTGGCGCGCCTTCGCCCGGCTCATCGCCCGGCCCGCCCCGTGGGGCGCCGAGAAGATCGATGCCCGGTTTCCCAGGCCCCGCACGACGTACGAGGCCGAACCCATGGAACCGGGGATGAGGCCTGCGACGCCCTGGTGGGCGTCGATCGCACCCTTCCGGGACACGATCACCCGGCGGTCGCCGAACATCTCGACCGCGGTGTAGTTGTGGTGGCAGTTGATGCGCTCGATCTCCAGGGGCGGCCGGCCCATCCAGTCGGCGACACAGGCGATCACGCGCTCCATCATCTCCTCACGGTTCGCCCGGGCGAAGTCCTGCGCCCAGTGGAGCTCCCGCATGTACGCGTCGAACTCGGGCGTGCCCGTGACCAGGTATGCCAGATCCGGGTCTTCCAGCGTGATCCAGAAGCGCTCCATCACCTCGCGTGCCACCTTGATGTGGTGGCTGGCGATCCGGTTGCCCACACCCCGCGAACCCGAGTGCAGGAACAGCCAGACACCCCCCGCCCGGTCCCGCGACACCTCGATGAAGTGGTTCCCGCTGCCCAGGCTGCCGAGCTGGTACTCCCAGTACCCGTCGTACGACTCCGGGGAGAACCGGCGTTCCTGCGCCACGGCGCGCAGCGCTGCGATCCGACGCCCGGCGCTCTCGGTGATCGTCTCGTTGTACTGGGCGAGCGAGGCCGGCACGGTGGCCTCGATCGACTCCCGGAGCCCGGCGAGGTCGTCCCGCAGCTCGTCCACCGTGAGGCCCGTGCGCACGGCCATCATGCCGCAGCCGATGTCCACCCCGACCGCCGCCGGGATGACCGCGCCGAGCGTCGGGATCACGCTCCCGACCGTCGCCCCCTTGCCCACGTGCGCGTCGGGCATGAGCGCCACGTGCGGCCAGACGAACGGCAGCCGGGCGGTCCGGGCCGCCTGGTCGAGCGTGTCCGGCTCGATGATCGACGCCCACGACAGCAGCTTCTCGCTGATCCGCTGCACCATTGCCCCGTCTTTCTCATTCCCGCCTGACGGCCGGGCCGGCCGCCTAGGCGGCCGACGCGCGGCCGTGGCAGCTCTTGAACTTCTTGCCGGAACCGCACGGGCACGGCTGGTTCCGCCCGACGCCCTCGTAGGTCCCCTTGCCGGAGGGCGCGGCGGGTTTCTTCGCCGGCCCGCCCGCCTGGGCCGTGGCTGCGGTCGCGACGGAGGCGGCCTCCCCCGCGTGCTCGGCGGGGCCGCTGTACGACATGGCCCGCTCCAACGGACGCCGCACGAGGGGCTGCCGAGCAACCTCGTCCAGAAGCGTCGGCCGGTGCGGTTCCTCGGCGGGCTGGGCCGGCGCCGCCGCGGTCTTCTTCTTGCCCACCTTGGGCTTCGTCACCCGCGCATCGGGCAGACCCGTCGTGGAGGCCTCGGCCGGGGCCTGGCGCGGTGCGGTGAGCACGGCCGGCGCCTCCCCACCCAGCTCGTCCAGGTCGAGCGGCGAATCGCCCGGGCCCGACAGCAGGTTCACCTCCGGTTGCGGCCGGTGAACCTGCACCTGCGCGTTGAACAGGAAACTGACGACGTCCTCCTTGAACGACTGCTGCATCGCGTCGAACATCAGGGCACCCTCGCGCTTGTACTCGACGAGCGGATCCCGCTGGGCCATCGCTCGCAGCCCGATGCCCTCGCGCAGGTAGTCCATCTCGTACAGGTGCTCGCGCCACTTGCGGTCCATCACCGTGAGCCACACCTGGCGCTCGAACTCGCGCATGTTCTCCTCGCCGAGCTCTTCCTCACGTGCGGCGTACACCTCGTGGGCGTCCTCGGTGAACGCCTCGACCATCTCCTCAGGATGCTGGACGTCCACGAAATCGTGCTCGTTGAGCCTCGTCGGGAACACCTGGCGCATCTGGGCCCACAGGGCGTCCAAGTCCCAGTCGTCGGCGAAGCCGGTCGTCTCGGCGTGCACCGCGCCCTCGATCACCTCGTCGATCGACCGGTGCAGTTGCTCGGACACGTCGGCCCCCTCCAGCACCTTGCGCCGGTCGCCGTACACGGCGTGCCGCTGGCGGTTCATCACGTCGTCGTACTTCAGCACGTTCTTGCGCATCTCGAAGTTCTGGGCCTCGACCTGCTTCTGGGCGCTCTCGATCGCGTTGGACACCATGCGCTGCTCGATCGGCACGTCGTCGGGCAGGTTCAGCGTCAGCATCACGCGCTCCACCACGTCGGCCTTGAACAGCCGCATCAGGTCGTCCTCCAGCGACAGGTAGAAGCGGCTCTTGCCGGGATCGCCCTGGCGGCCGGACCGGCCGCGAAGCTGGTTGTCGATGCGGCGCGACTCGTGGCGTTCCGATCCGATCACGTACAGGCCGCCCGCCTCGACGACCTCCTGGTGCTCGTCGGCGACCTGTGCCTCCAGTTCGGCGAGCGTCGCGGGCCACTCCGCCTCGTACTCCTCCCGGTTCTCCACCGGGTCGAGGCCGCGCTCCCGCAGCAGCAGATCGGTCAGGAACTCCGAGTTGCCGCCGAGCATGATGTCGGTGCCACGCCCGGCCATGTTCGTCGCCACCGTGACCGCGCCCTTGCGCCCTGCCTGGGCGATGATCGCCGCCTCGCGCTCGTGCTGCTTCGCATTCAGCACCTGGTGCGGCACGCCAGCCCGCTTCAGCCGGCGGCTCAGCAACTCGCTCTTGGCGACGGACGCCGTGCCGAGCAGGATCGGCTGCCCGGCCTCGTGCCGCTCGACCACGTCGGCGATCACGGCGTCGAACTTGGCGTCCTCCGTGCGGTAGATCAGGTCGGTCTCGTCGGCACGGATCATCGGCATGTTCGTCGGGATCACGATCACGCCCAGCCCGTAGATCTTCTGGAGTTCGCTCTCCTCGGTCTTTGCGGTGCCCGTCATGCCGGCGAGCTTGTCGTACATCCGGAAGTAGTTCTGGAGGGTGATCGTGGCGAGCGTCTGATACTCGTCCTTGATCTCGACGCCCTCCTTCGCCTCCAGCGCCTGGTGCAGGCCCTCGTTGTAGCGCCGGCCGATCAGCGTGCGGCCCGTGTGCTCATCGACGATGAGCACCTCGCCGTCGAGCACGACGTAGTCCTTGTCGCGCTTGAACAGTTCCTTCGCACGGATCGCGTTGTTCAGGTAGCCGATCAGGGGCGTGTTCGAGCTCTCGTACAGGTTGTCGATGCCGAGCCGGTCTTCGACGGCGGCGATACCGGGAGCCAGCACGTTGATCGTGCGCTTCTTCTCGTCGACCTCGTAGTCCTTGTCGCGGACCAGGCGGCCCACCAGGCGCGCGAACTCCGGGTACCAGCCCTTGTTCTCCTCGGCCGGGCCGGAGATGATCAGCGGCGTCCGGGCCTCGTCGATGAGGATCGAGTCGACCTCGTCCACGATGGCGTAGTGGTGGCCGCGCTGCACACAGGCGTCCAGCGACAGGGCCATGTTGTCCCGCAGGTAGTCGAAGCCGAACTCGTTGTTCGTGCCGTACGTGATGTCCGCACCGTACGCCTTCTTCCGCTCGGCCGGGCTCATCTGGGACAGGATCACGCCCACGTCCAAGCCGAGGAAGTGCTGCACACGACCCATCTGCTCGCTTTGGTATCGGGCCAGGTAGTCGTTCACCGTGACGATGTGCACGCCCTGCCCGTCGAGCGCGTTCAGGTAGGACGGCATCAGCGCGACGATCGTCTTGCCCTCGCCGGTCTTCATCTCGGCGATGTTGCCCTCGTGCAGCGCCTGGGCGCCCATCATCTGCACATCGAACGGCCGCTTGGCGAGCACGCGGCGGCACGCCTCGCGCATCGTCGCGAACGCCTCCGGCAGCAGGGCGTCGAGCGACTCACCGTTGTCGAGTCGCTGCCGGAAGTCGCCGGTCTGGGAGCGCAGCTCCTCGTCGCTCATCGCCACGAAGTCGTCCTCGATGCTGTTGATCAGCGTCGCGGTCTTCTCCAGACGCTTCAGGACGCGGCCCTCGCCAATGCTCAGCATCCGATCGATGAGACTCACGAGCCCGCTCCTTCGATGTCGTGACCGGGATCACGACACTTCGCCGCGCCCGGGCTGCGCGCACATGAGCCCGCAGACTGCCGCTCAGTCTACCGGCTGGACGGACGTGGGCGGGCACGGCCCGGCCGGTGGGGGCCGGGCCCCGACCGGTGACCGCCGCGTGCTCAGTTCGGCGAAATGCACTCGATGAGCGACACCTTCATCCACCCGCCCCCCAGCGACGACTCGTCGGTCCACGACGCGCCGTCCCCCTTGCCGAACTGCTCTCCGGCATCGGCCGGCCCCGTGGCCCACTCATAGCGGGCGGCGTGGGCCTGTCGCTGGCTGAGCACCACGGCATACTTCCTGCCAGCCGCCAACCCGTGGCCGAACCAGTCCTCATCGAAGAACAACGCAAGGTCCACGACGGTCCAGTCGGTCGTGATCCGGCTGGACGGCACGACGGCGGTACTGCGGGGCAGTCCGGTCGGGCGGTTGTTTTCCGTCCTGTACAGTTCGGCGATCAGGTCGCCTTGGTCCGAACCGAAAGCTTTCCTCACCTTCACCTGGAGGCCGTTCACACTGTAGCCGTTATAGGAGGGCTGCCCCGGTGTGGTGAACGTCTGGAAGCGCTTGACCTCGTTCGTGCTGTTGCCGAAACCGTAGCCGCCGGGCGAGGCGTGGGAAAGGTCGATCGTGATGTCGGCCTGTGAGATCCACACGCGCGTCCATCCGGCGCCGAGCCCCGACTCGTCGACCCACACCCGGCCGTCCCCCTTGCCAAACACGCAACGGGCACGCACCGCGCCCACGCCCCACTCGTAGCGGGCCGGCGCCGGCGTGCGCTGGCTCAGCACCAGGGCGTACGTCCCCGCGGACAGCGCAGCCGACTTGAGCGGCGCGTGCACGACCGCCCAGTCGGTCCCGATCTGGCCGGCCAGGATCGTGCCGGACGCCAGACACGCACCCCAGGGTGCCACCGGTGTCATCGCGGCCAAACCGGGCTTCACCTCCAAACCACCGATCGTGCTCCCCAGACCATGGGTCTTGCCCCCCACACCCTCCAATCCGTGCGCGATACGTCCGCCCCGGGCGGCGAAGAGCTGGGCCACGACGTCGCTTTGCCCCGACCCGTTGAACTTCCGCAGCATCAGGTCCACGCCGAGCACGGTCGACGGTTGAGACAGGGTGAACGTCTGGTAGCGCTCGATCTCATTGGTCACATCTCCGAACCCGTTACCGTGGACCGCGGGAGGCGTGACATCCACCGTCGCGGGATACAGGGGCGGTCTCAGCCACACCTTGAGCCACCCGTCCCCGACGCTGGACTCGTCGGTCCAGGATGAGCCGTTGCCCTTGCCGAAGAATGTCGTCCGGCTCACCGGACCGACCGCCCATTCGTAGGGCGAGGAGCCTGGCGTCCGCTGGCCGACGACGATGGCGTACTCCTGCTCGAACGCGAGCGCCGGGTAGCGCAGAGGCGCATTCACGACGGTCCACCCGGAACCGATCGACCCGCTGGGTATCGCGGCAGTCGCGAGTGGACTCCCCGCCGGCTTGTGCGCACTGCAGGCGTACAGCTCGACCACGACATCGCTTTGCGTCGTTCCCTGGATCTTCCTGAGCTTGAGGTCGACTCCCACGACCGGCTGATCTCCCCGGGCGAGGAACGTCTGGTACCGCTTCACCTGATCCTGGGCCTGGCCGACGGTGCACCCCGACGTGCCCGAGTGCGTCACGTCGATCGCATTGTCCGCGTCGATGATGTCGATCGCCAGCCAACCGTTGCCAAGGCCCGACTCGTCGACCCAGCCTTTCCCGTTCCACTTCCCGAAGCGAAGATTGTCGTACACGGGCGCCACGGCCCACTCGAACCGCTGGTTGTTCTTCGGATCGGGGTAGGACATCGTTCCGAGGACGATCGCATACACGGCGCCGGGCACCAGGCCGGAGGCGCTCAGCGGTGTCCACGCCACATCGAACGTCGTACCGATCGCCCCAAAGAGCATCGACGCCAGCGGCGCACCGGTTGGTAAGCCGTTGCTCGTCGCATACAGTTCGACATGAGGTCCGCCGTAGGGCGAGCCGGCAATCCGACGGAGCTTGGCCTGGATCCCGCTGATCCCGGTGCAGTGCGCCGGTGCGATGAAGGTCTGAAACCGCTTGATCTCATCCGTCGACATCCCGACGGCGTTGCCGAAGCCGAAGCCTCCCGCGCCGGTGTGGATGATGTCGACCGAACCGTTTTCTGGCATGTACATGAGTAGTCTTCTTTCTGTTGGTCGCTTGTCGGAATGGTCCAGAACAATGAGCACTCCGCGCGTCCTGCGGACACCCGTCATCGAGTCCCCGCACCGACGCGCGAACACGAATCGAGCGCGCTCAGGGCGCGCCCGAACGTTGCGACGACCGTGCAACCGGGTCCGCGGTCACTGGATGCCCGCCTCGGAGTCCGTCTCGACGCTGTGACGTGCGGGCTCGTGACGCGAACATGGGGCGAAACCGGGCTGTCGACCAGATGGTACGTCAGGGCTCGGCTCACGGGGCCACCCCAAGGCGCGGCGCCGCACAGGCGAGGAACGTCCCGGTGCCTGGACGAGCCGGCCACCCTGCCTGAGGTCATCCGCCCGGCACGCCTCGCAAGGTGGCCGCCAGATCTCCTCGGGGCTCGACCCGAACGGCACCAAGACCGAGCCAGCCGGCCAGCCGGGCCAGCTCGCCGGCCAGGCCCGCGCACACCACGCCGTCGGGCAGCCGGCAGGACGGTTCGCGCCACGCCGCCTTGACCAGCAGCGTCCCATTGGCGCGGTCCGCCTTGAGATCGACGCGGGCGGCGAACGTGTCCCCCGCCAGATACAGGTAGACGTAGTAGCCCCACCGCCGCTTGGCAGGCGGCGTGTAGATCTCGATGCGATAGTCCACACCGAACAGCTCCGCCAGCCGCGCCCGCGTGAACACCAGCGAGTCGAACGGGCTGACCAGGCAGGACGCGTCCGCCCGGCGCGGGACTCGCGCCTCGGGGGCCATCCAGGCGGGCTGCCGCCACCCCTCCACGGTGACCGGCACGGCCTGGCCATCACGCTCCAGACCCGACAGCGCGGCGGTCACCTCGACCGGACGCAACCGGAAGTAGTCGGCCAGGTGCGCCACGGAGGCCACGCCCAGCCCCGCCAAGGCGCGCCGCACCAGCGCCCGGTGCGCCGCGTCCCGGTCCAGTGCCGTTCGGGCGAACACCGCAGGCGGGATGACCCTCGCCGGCAGGTCGTACACACGCTCGAACTGCGTGTTCCGGCCGGCGCAGGCGACCTCCCCTGCGTAGAACAGCCACTCCAGGGCCGTCTTGGCATCCGACCAATTCCACCCCCAATGCGTCCGCTCGCGCGGCGCCGGAGACTCGAGACGGCGTGCCGTGAGGGGCCCGCGGTCGGCCACGGCCGCCAGGACCTCTCCCACCAGGTGCGGCTGGTCGCGTCGGATCGCCCGCATGCGGCCCCAGGCGTGGTTCTCGGCATCAGCCATCTTCCAGCGCCACGCCGGATACAGGTCCACGTCGATCAGCGACGCCTCGTGGCCCCAGTACTCGAACAGGCGTCGCGGCGGGGTGGCGGCGGCGCGCTCCAGCAGGCCGGTGTCGTACGGCCCGAGCCGCGTGAACAACGGCATGAGGTGCGCCCGGGCCACCACGTTGACCGTGTCGATCTGGAACAGTCCCACCCGGTCGACGACCCGCTGCACGGCGCCCACGGTTCCGGCGCCGCGCATGCCCCCGATCCCCTGCGCGGCCAAGGCGGCACGACGCGCCTCGGCCAGGCTGAGCACCCTCACGTCGGCCAGCCTGCCACGACCCGGGACTACGGCGCGACGTTCAGGTGGATGACACCGTAGTCGTAGGCCTTGCGGCGGTAGACGACGCTGGGGGCCCGCGTGGTCGCGTCCACGTACAGGAAGAAGTCGTGACCGACCAGCTCCATCTCGTCCAGGGCCTGCGCCAGCGTCAGCGGCGTCGCCTCGAACACCTTCTCCCGGACGACCAGCGGCCCGTCGCCGGCCACCTCCAGCCCCGCCACGGTCCGCACGGGCACGGCGGGCGCCGCCTCCTCGACCGGCACCGGTGCGGCCGGCAGCGCGGACAGATCCATGTCGGCGGTCCGCAACCCCCGGCGGGACTTGCGGCGGTCGGCGGCCTTGCGCAGCTGGATGTCCAGCTTGTCCAGGGCCGCCTCGAACGCGATCAGCTTGTCGTCGGCGCTGCCCGTGCCGCGCACGACTGGACCCTTGCCACGCAGCGTGACCTCGCAGAGCGTCCCCGCGCCCTTGCCCTCACCAGCGGTGAACTCAACCTCGGCGCGCATTGCCCTGCCGCCGATCTTGCCGATGGCATCCGTGAGACGCGCCGCGACATCGTCGCGCACCGCCTGGCTGACCGTACACCGCCGAGCAGAGATCGTGATGTCCATGATGGCTCCTTCCGCTGGGGGCCCGCGAAGACCCGCGTGCCGTGATGCCACCAGACTAGCCGCCAAACCGGTGCTCAGGCATGCAAGCGCAGGGCCCGTCGGCGAGACCCGAAGCCGCCGGCGTGGGCGTCCCAGCGTCCCGGCACGTCCGCCCCGCACGCGCGGCAGCGCCCGTCGGGCGTCACCCCGTACGCGACGATGTCGTAGCCGTCCCGCTCGATGAGCCGGGCGCCGCAGCCGGGACAGCGCGTCGTCGCGCCGTCCCGATCGACGACGTTGCCCGTGTAGACGAAGCGCAAACCGGCGGCCAGCCCGATCCAGCGGGCGCGACGCAGGGTCGCCAGCGGGGTCCGGGGCACGTCCCGCATCCGGTTGTCGGGGTGGAACGCCGTCACGTGCCACGGCACGTCCGGCCCCAGCTCGGTGACGAGCCAGGCGGCCAGGGCGCCCAACTCGGCGTCGGAATCGTTGTACCCGGGGATGACCAGCGTGGTCACCTCCACCCAGCAGGAGGTCTCGCGCGCGAGGTAGCGCAGGGTGTCGAGCACCACCTCGAGGCGGCCGCCGCAGACGCGGTGGTAGAACGACGCGTCGAAGCTCTTCAGATCGACGTTCGCGGCATCCATGCCGGCGAAGAAGTCGGCGCGGGGCTCCTGATTGATGGACCCCGCGGTGACGGCGATGTTCAGGAGGCCCGCCGCGTGAACGGCCGCTGCCACGTCGATCGCGTACTCGGCGAACACGATGGGGTCGTTGTACGTGTAGGCGACGCCCCGGCACCCCGCGCGGACGGCCGCCTCGGCGATGTGCTCCGGTCCGGCTGAATCGGTCAGCGCGTCGAAGCTGCGGGCGGTCGAGATCTCCCAGTTCTGGCAGAACCGGCA
>WQUE01000197.1 GCA_009785885.1 Actinomycetes bacterium | reverse complement strand
GTTCCGGGCGGAAGGTCGAAACAGTGGCAAGCATCGAGTACATCGAAGCCCGCGAAATCCTCGATTCGCGTGGCAATCCCACCATTGAGGTCGAGGTCATCCTGGACGATGGCACCGTGGCTCGCGCCGGCGTGCCGTCCGGCGCCTCGACCGGCGCGTTCGAGGCTGTAGAACTGCGCGACGGCGACAAGGAGCGCTACGGGGGCAAGGGCGTGCTGACCGCCGTGGAGAACGTGACCGAGATCATCGCCCCCGAGGTGCTCGGGTTCGAGGCCAGCGAGCAGCGCATCCTGGATGCCGCGATGCTGGAGCTCGATGGCACCGACAACAAGGGCAAGCTTGGGGCGAACGCCATCCTCGGCGTCTCGCTCGCCACCGCCCGCGCGGCCGCCGAGTCCGCCGGCCTGCCGCTCTACCGCTATCTGGGCGGCCCGAACGCCCACCTGCTTCCGGTGCCGTGCATGAACATCTTGAACGGTGGCGCGCACGCCGACAGCAACGTCGACATCCAGGAGTTCATGGTCTGCCCGATCGGGGCGCCGACGTTCGCCGAGGCGTTGCGCATGGGCGCCGAGGTGTACCACGCTCTCAAGAGCGTCCTCCAGGCCAAGGGCCTGTCCACGGGTCTCGGCGACGAGGGCGGTTTCGCCCCGAACCTCGACAGCAACCGCGCGGCGCTCGACCTGATCGTCGAGGCCATCAAGAAGGCCGGCTACGCACCGGGCAAGGACGTCGCGCTTGCGCTCGACTGCGCCGCCGACTCGTTCACGAAGGACGGCGTCTACCAGTTCGAGGGCGCGCCGAAGACGTCGGCCGAGATGATCGCGTACTACACGAAGCTCGTCGAGGACTATCCGCTCGTGTCGCTCGAGGACGGCCTCTACGAGGACGACTGGGACGGCTGGGTCGAACTGGAGAAGGCCCTGGGCGACAAGGTTCAGATCGTCGGCGACGACCTGTTCGTCACGAACCCGGTGCGGCTGGCCAAGGGCATCGAACTGAAGGCCGCGAACGCACTGCTCGTCAAGGTGAACCAGATCGGTTCGCTCACCGAGACGATCGACGCGGTCGAGTTGGCCCATCGCAACGGCTTCCGCTGCATGGTGAGCCACCGTTCCGGCGAGACGGAGGACACGACGATCGCCGATCTGTCCGTGGCGCTGAGCTGCGGCCAGATCAAGACCGGTGCGCCGGCCCGCGGCGAGCGCATCGCCAAGTACAACCAGTTGATCCGCATCGAGGAGGATCTCGACGACGCGGCGGTGTACGCCGGCGCGGGCGCGTTCCCGCGCTTCGACCCCTCGAAGTGGTGAGGCACTGAACGTCCGCCGGGTCCGACCCGGCGGACGATCATCCGGACGGCGGTCCCGGCACGAACACGTGTCTGGGGCCGCCGTCCGGCGTTGCGCGACCACGATCCGACCCATCACACAGGAACCTCTCAGGTGTCGAATATCGTCCCCTCAGTACAACGTGATGTGATGAGGTCAGCCCACAAGGAGAGGGGGCGGACGTGGTCGTTCGTCAGAGGGGCAGAAAGTGGCTGGTCTGGCTGATCGTCGTGGCTCTGGTGATCGGCGGCGGGATCGGCCTGTGGATGTGGTTGAAGCCGGCGCCCGCCGCGACGGGGCCGACGACGATGACGCGGGACGTCCAGGCGAGCCTGACGACGTTCTCGACGACGGTGGCGGCGAGCGGTACGATGCAGCCCGCGCAGCAGGCCGCCTTGTCGTTCACCGGTTCGGGGACGGTGAAGAGCGTGAGCGTGGCCGTCGGTGACACGGTGAGCGCCGGGCAGGCGCTCGCCGCGATCGACCTGACGAGTCTCCAGTCGGCGGTCGATGCGGCCCAGGCGTCGCTCGACGCGGCGAACAGCGATCTCGCGACGGCCAAGGCGTCCGGGACGACCGCGGCGATCAACGCGGCCACGTCGACCGTGACCACGAAGCAGAACGCGCTCGACCAAGCCAAGACCGCGCTGGCCGGCGGCACGCTGACGGCGCCGTTCGACGGCACGGTGGCGGCGGTGACCATCGCGGTGGGCGACACGGCCGGCTCGTCCTCGGCCGGCGGCGGGGGCGCTGGAGGCACCTACGGTGGCGGCAACACGTCCTCGTCCAGCAGCGCGGCGATCACGATCATCACCGCCGACAAGTACACCGTCTCGGTTGGGGTGGGCAGTTCGGACATCGGCAAGATCACGAAGGGCATGAAAGCGAAGGTGACACCGTCCGGGGCGTCCCAGGCGCTGGACGGCACGGTCACCGGTGTCGGCGTGATCGCGTCCACAACCTCGTCGAATGCCGGATCGAGCACGTCGTTCCCCGTGAGCATCGCCCTGGATTCACCGCAGGACAACCTGTACGCGGGCATCTCGGCGACCGTGTCGATCATCACGGCCTCTCGGGACAACGTGCTGGCCGTACCGACCCAGGCGGTGTCGCGGGCGTCCGACGGATCCATGACGGTCGAACTGAAGCAGCCGGACGGCAGCTACGCCGCGACGCCGGTCACGACCGGCGAAACGAGCGGCTCCATGACCGAGATCACCGCCGGCCTGTCCGAGGGCGACACGGTCCAGGTCACGGTCGTCGTCTCGCAGGGCTCCTCGCGCACGAACACGGGCGCCGGCAACGGCCGCCCGTCGGGATTCCCGAGTGGCGCCGTCTTCAACGGCAACTTCCCCGCCGGCATGCCGACAGCCTTGCCCGATGGCGGGCAGTACGGCGGCGGGCAGTTCCCCGGCGCCGGGCAGAGGACCGGGTAACCATGACCGACGTGACGACGCAGCTGGCCCGGACCGCCGCGTCCGGGGCGCGGAATGCGGGTGAGACGGTGGTGTCGATGCGGGGCATCACGAAGACGTACTCGAACGGCGTGATCGAGGTGGACGCCCTCCGAGGTATCGACCTGGTCGTCCACGAGGGCGAGTACGTGGCGATCATCGGGCCGTCCGGGTCGGGGAAGTCGACGCTGATGAACATCATCGGCTGTCTCGACGTGCCGACCCACGGCGAGTATCTGCTCGACGGGGAGGACGTGGCCGCGCTGAACGAGAACCAGCTGGCCGCGATCCGCAACCGCCGGATCGGGTTCGTGTTCCAGCAGTACAACCTGCTGCCGTCGATGAACGCCTGGCGGAATGTGGAACTGCCGTTGGGGTACGCCGGCGTGCCCGCCGCGGAACGCAAGCGCCGGGCCATGGAGGCCTTGGGGCGGGTCGGGCTGGAGGATCGCGCCGACCACCGGCCGGGGGAGCTGTCCGGTGGGCAACAGCAGCGCGTGGCCGCGGCGCGGGCCCTGGTCGGCGATCCGTCGCTGATCCTGGCGGACGAGCCGACGGGCAACCTGGACTCGGTGTCGACCGGGGACATGCTGGACCTGCTGAGCGACCTGCACGACCAGGGCCGCACGATCGTCCTGATCACGCACGACGCGGACGTCGCGGCAAGCGCGCAGCGCATCGTGCACGTCCGGGACGGGCTGATCGTCTCCGACGAGCCCAACGACCACGTGCGCCTGGCGCACGCGCAGCCGGCGCCCGGCCGGGCCGAGACGGCGTACCGGCTCAGCCAGTCGGCCCCGGCGCACCCGGCGGCGTCCGGACGGGAGGCATGAGATGGGCTGGCTTCAGACCTTGCGCACCGCACTGGCCGCGATCGCGTCCCACCGCATGCGCTCAGCATTGACGGTGCTCGGCATCCTGATCGGCATCGCGTCCGTCGGCCTGACCGTCGGCCTTGCGCAGGGCACCACGAACCAGGTGCAGGACCAGATCTCGACGCTCGGCAGCAACCTGCTGATGGTCAGCCCCGGCAGCAGCACCAGCGGCGGCATCCGGGGTGGCAGGGGTTCGGCGCAAACCCTGACGATCGCCGACGCCGAGGCCCTGTCCGACTCGGCGGTCGCGCCGGACATCGGAGGCGTCGCCCCGCTCATGCAGACGTCGCAGGTGTTGAGTGTGGGCGACACGACGTGGACGACCACCGTCGTCGGGACGACCGTGCCCTGGACGGATGTGCGTCAGCGGAAGCTCGACCTGGGGAGCTTCTTCACGCAGGCCGAGGTGGACGAGGCGGCGCCGGTCGTCGTGCTCGGACCGTCGACCGCCGCCGAACTGTTCGGCTCGTCGGCACGGGCGATCGGATCGTCGATCACGATCGGCACCGACCAGTATCAGGTCATCGGAATCCTGAACTCGGTGGGCACCTCGACGCTCGGGGATGAGGACGACACCGCCGTGATGCCGTGGACGACGGTGTCGGCCCGGCTGAACTCGGGTGCGACGAACGTCTCGATGATCATGTTCGCATCCGCGACGTCCTCCACGATGAACCTGGCGTACCAGGAGGCGAATGCGGCGCTGCTGACCCGGCACAACGTCGCAACGGATGCGGCCGACTTCACGATCCAGTCCCAGCAGTCGCTGATGAACGTGATCAGTTCCGTGACGGGGGCGTTGACGCTTCTGCTCGGCGGACTGGCCGCGATCTCGCTGCTCGTGGGCGGCATCGGCGTGATGAACATCATGCTGGTGAGCGTCAGCGAGCGGGTGCGGGAGATCGGCCTGCGTAAGGCGCTCGGCGCCCGGCCGGGCGCGATCCGGGCGCAGTTCCTTTCCGAGGCGGCCATGCTGGCGCTCGTCGGCGGGATCCTCGGCATCGCACTGAGCTACCTGGGCGCCTGGGGCATCCCGCGCATCGCCGGGCGTTTCACGACGACGTCGGTGAGCGTCGTGATCTCGCCGGCGGTCGCCCTGTTGGCGCTGGTGGTGTCGGCGCTCGTGGGCATCATCGCCGGGGTGTATCCGGCCAGTCGGGCCGCCCGCATGGCCCCGATCGACGCGTTGCGGGCAGAGTAGAGGAGACAACTCATGAGTGAGCCAATCCTAGATGAGGTCCTGACAAGCCAGGACGATGCCCCGTCGCCCAGGCGTTCCTCGCGCGCCGGCGGTCGCGGGAAACCATGGGTCGCGGTGGTGATCATTGTCGCCGTCGCGACGGTCATCGCGGTGGCCGTGCGGCAGGTCGCGTTCGGCGCCCCCGCCGGACCGCAATACGTCACCGCGACCGCCACCACCGGCGACGTGTCCCAGGTGTTGACGCTGACCGGCACCGTCGTGAAGGCCAACAAGGCGACGGCGTCGTTCCCCTCGTCCGGCACCGTGACGTCGGTGTCCGTGGCGCCCGGCGACACGGTGACGAAGGGGCAAACCATTGCCGCCATCGACCCGACGCCGCTGCAGTACGCCGTCGACACCGCGCAGGCCACCTACGACCAGGCGGTCCTGACGGTGGAGCAACTGGAGAACGCCGCCGCCGCGTCCACGAGCACCTCGGCGTCAGCCTCGACCGCGCAGTCCTCCTCGACGGCGTCGCGCAGCACGCCCACTGCGTCGGCCAGCCCGTCCGCGTCCACCAGCCGCCCGTCCACGAACGCGAGCCCCGGTTCGTCGGCGAGCCCGGGTGCCACGGATACCACCAGCCAGGTCACCGATCTGCAGAAGGCCGCCCAGCAGGCGCAGGACGCCCAGGGGAAGGTCCAGAAGGCAGTCGACGCGGCCTCGTCGGCGCTGGCGACGGCCTGCGCCCCCGTCTACGCGGCCACGGGCATCACGCCGACCTCGCCAGGCTCCAAGCCCACCGCCACCCCGACGCATCCCGGCGGTAGTCCGACCGGTCCAGGGCCACAGCCGACGGAAACGACGCCGACGTCCGCGCCCACAACGCCGACGTCCGCACCCACGACGCCGACATCTGCGCCCACGACGCCGACGTCCGCACCGACGACGCCGACATCTGCGCCCACGACGCCGACGTCCGCACCGACGACGCCGACGTCCGCGCCGACGACGACGCCGACGGCCACGCCGACGGCCACGCCGACGACGACGCCGACGGCCACGCCGACGGCCACGCCGACGACGACGCCGACGGCAGCGCCGACGGATTCATCCACGCCGACGACGACGCCGACGGCCACGCCGACGGCCACGCCGACGACGACGCCGACGGCCACGCCGACGGCCACGCCGGACACGACGCCGTCCAGCCCCTCGGAAACCTCGTCGACACCCACGCCCACGAGCAGCGGGAAACCCAGTCTGTCCGCCGACGATCTCATGGCGTGCGCGCTGGCGATGACGACCGTGCAGCAGGCGCAGGCGGATCTGTCCGGCGCCCAACAGCAGACGTCGCACGCGAACCAGGCGCTGTTCAAGGCGCTGATCGCGATCCAGCCGGTCTGCGAGGCCTCGTCCACCGGATCGGCACAGTCAACCGCGGGCGGATCCGGGACCTCGGCCGGCAACGCCACCTCATCGACCCGCAGCACCTCGACCGCGGCGAGCGGCACCAGCAACGCGGCAAGCGGCAACACCAGTGCGGCCGGCGGCAACACCAGTGCGGCCGGCGGCAACACCAGTGCGGCCGGCGGCAACACGGGCCGGTCGAGCGGGGGCACCCAGACGACGCTGCAGGACGCGAAGAACGCGGTGACCAGCGCTCAGACCGCTCTGGCCACCGCGCAGGCGAACCTGGCGGCGGCGACGATGGTCGCGCCGATCACGGGCGTTGTCGCCAACCTGCCGTTCGCCGTCGGCGACCAGGTGAGCCCGAGCACCGCTGTCACCTTCATCGGCAGCGGGCCGATCACGGTCAACGTGTCGGTGCCGGCGTCGAGCTACCGGGTGGTGAAGCCGGGGGAAACGGCAACCATCACGCAACCGAACGCGGGCACGGTCAACGCCACGGTGACGACGAAGGGTCTCCTGCCCGGTTCGTCCGGCTTCCCGGTGATGGTGTCCAGCACGGATCCCAAGGCCGACGCGTTCCTCGCCGGCGTCGCGTGCACGGTGAAGATCACGGTGCTCGCGAGCCAGAACGTCGTCACGGTGCCGATCAGTGCGGTGACGCGCGCCTCGGCCGGGGCCACGACCGGCACGGTCACGGTCCTCCACGCCGACGGGACCGTCGCAACCACCACCGTCCAACTGGGTGCCGTGGGCGACACGCAGGTGGCGATCACGCAGGGTTTGCAGGCCGGGACGAAAGTCGTGCTGGCCGATTCCAGCACGCCGCTGCCGACATCGAACTCGCTTCGAGTCGGCAACAGTCAGGTCCGGCTCGGCGGCTGAGCGGTGCCGCTGCAAGGTTTCTCTTGAAGAAGGAGTCATGGTGAGTGACGTCGACACCCGGAACGATGGGGCAGGGGACGCAACCGGCGCGCCGGTAAGGCCGGGCACGCTCAGGGGGTGGCGAATCGGGCTGGACGTCGTGGCCGTGATCGTCCTGGGGCTGGCTCTGGCGGGCCCCACGCGATTGGGCCTGGTGCCCCATGCGGTGGCGGCGGTCCTCGTCGTGGCGGCGTTCGCGGCCCACCTGGCCGCCGGTTGGGGGTCGATGACCGACACGACGCGGCTGGCGAGCCATATCGTCGGCGCGCTGGTGGCGGTCGATCTCATCGTGGTGATGGGCACAGGCCTGGCGATGGTGGCGGGACGGCACTGGAACGCGATCACGCCCACGCAGCACCAGGTGGGCGTGCACGAGTTCGCGGCGATTCTGCTGGTCGTCCTGGCGGGCGTGCACCTCGGCCTGAACGCCGGCGTTGTCCGGGCCGCCCTGAAGGTCCCGCCGCCCCTGGCCGCCGGACTCGTGGCGATCGTCGCGGTGGGTGGGATCGTGAGCCTGACCGCCACGGGTGCGCTGGCGTGGTTCGGCGCCCCGTTCCCCCAGGCGTCCGCTCCCGCTCCGGGGCGAGGGGGAGGCGTCTATCCGGGCGGGACCCGCCCGAGCAACTTCCCGACGGCGTTCCCGTCGGGGCTCCCCACGGGCACCTGGCCGTCCGGCTTCCCGACGACGCTGCCGTCCGACGCGCCGTCGCGGACGCGCCCCAGCGGCATGCCGACGAGTCGTCCCACCGCCGCGCCCAGCGACCAGCCGGGGCAGTCGGGCACCATGCCGACGACCCGGCCCAGCGGCGGCTACGGCAACTTCCCCGGAGGCTTCAACAACCCGAACGGCACCGGCCGGTACCCAGGCCAGCAGGCCGTGCCGACCCGGCCTGCGAGCCTGGCCGGCGCCCTCGGGCACGGTGCGCTGTCGGTGGTCGAGTTCGCCTCCATCATGGGGCTCGTGGCGACGTTGGCCGGCGGGGCCGCCTGGTTGATCGGCCGCCGTCGCGGCGGCCTGTCGGCGCCGGTGACGAGCCCGGACGGTGCGACGGAACCGTTCACGCCGGAGCAGCTCACGTCCGCACCGACGCCGCCGGTGCCTCCCGCGGGTGCGCCCGACATGGTTGCGGCACCGACCGGGACGCAGTTCCTGCCGCCGGGCGAGGAGACGGCGCCGGACCAGCCGGCCGGCGGCGCCGAACCGCACGACGCCGCGGCATCGGGTCCAGTCGAGGACCCACCCCCGGGCAAGCCCTAACGGAGGGGGCCGGTGTCGTGCGCGTCGAGGACACTCACACGCGGGGGAAAGACGGATTCCAGGTGGACGACCACGTGCCAGTTGCGCCGGGCCCACAGCAGGGCGCCGAGACTGACGGCCAGGGAGGCGACGGCACCCATGCCGATCGACCACCGCGTGGAGACGTGCTCGGCGATCACGCCGACGATCACCGAGCCGAGCGGCGTGACGCCCTGGAACACGAGCAGGTACAGGGCGACGACGCGCCCGCGCAGCGCGGGTTCCGTGCTCATCTGGACGACTGAGTTGGCCGCGGTCATGAGCGTCAGCGTGCACAGGCCGACCAGGGCGCCGGCGGCACCGTAGGTCCAGTACGTCGGCATCGCGGCTGAGATCGCACTGGCGATCCCGAAGCAGAAGGCGGCGGTGAGGACCAGCCGGAGCCTGGGGTGGCGCCGGCGCGCGGCGAGCAGCGCACCGGCGAGCGCGCCGATCGCGAAGATCGAGCTGGCCAGGCCGAACTGGCCGGCGGGCCGGTCGAACACCTTCGTCGCCATGAGCGAGATGGTGAGCTGCGTGTTGAAGCCGAGGCAACTGATCGTCGCCATGATGCCGAAGATCATGAGCAGGTCGCGGCGGCCGCGGACGTACGCGATGGCGTCGCGGATCTGGCCCTTCGCGACCGGCGCCTTGGGCACCTGGTAGAGCAGCGCCGGCCGCATGAGTGCCAAGCCGGCGATGGTCGCGACGAACGTGCAGCCGTTCAGGACGAACGTCCAGCCGGTGCCGACCGCCGCGATCAGCAGGCCCGCCACGGCCGGGCCGACGAGGCGCGAACCGTTGAACGAGGCCGAGTTCAACCCGACGGCGTTCGGAAGCATGTCCGGGGGCACCATCTCGGTGACGAACGTCTGTCGGACGGGCCCGTCCATCGCGGTCACGCAGCCGAGCAGAAACGCGAGGACGAACACGTGCCACAGCCGGACGGCGCCCGTCAGCGTCAGCGTTCCCAGGACGAAGGCGAGGAACCCCTGGCCGGCCTGGGTGGCGATCAACAGACGGCGGCGGGGCAGGCGGTCGGCGAGCAGCCCGGCCCACGGCGTCAGCACGATCACGGGGATGAACTGGAGGGCGGTGACGACGGCGGGGGCGATGCCGTTACCGTGCGTCAGGACGCGCAACACCAACCAGTCCTGCCCGATGCGCTGCACCCACGCACCCAGGTTCGAGATGAGCGCGCCGACGAACCACAGGCGGTAGTTGAGGTAATGCAAGGACGCAAATGTCGCCGTCACTTGGGCAAACAGTCGCGGCACGCGGAGCAGTCTACGCCCCCGCCGGGCGGCCGGCACCCTCATGCGGCGCCGAAGCGGCGGTCCCGGCGGGCGTAGGCCGCGATCGCCGCCCACAGGTCCATACGATCGATCTCGGGCCACGGTTTGTCGAGGAACATCAGCTCGGCGTAGGCCGACTGCCACAGCAGGAAGTTGGAAAGCCGCTGCTCTCCGGACGTCCGGAGGAACAGGTCGACATCCGGCAGGTCGGGTGCGTAGAGGTGCGCGGCGAAGGCGCGCTCGGTGAGGCGGGCCGGATCGAGACGCCCCTGCGCGGCCAGGGTGGCGACGGCCCGGGCCGCGTCGGTGATCTCGGCGCGTCCGCCGTAGTTGATGCAGAACTGAAGGTCGATCACGGTGTTGTCGCGAGTCTGGTCCGCGGCCCGCTCCAGCTCGGCGATCACGCTCTTCCACAGGCGCGGGTGGCGTCCAGACCAGCGCACCCGCACGCCCCAGGCGTCCAGTTCGTCGCGGCGGTGGTGGATCACGTCCCGGCTGTAGCCCATGAGGAAGCGCACCTCGTCGGGGGAGCGCCGCCAGTTCTCCGTCGAGAACGCGTACACCGACAGGCACGACACGCCGATCTCGATGGCGCCGGCGATCACGTCCATCAGCACGGCCTCGCCGGCCCGGTGGCCCTCGGTCCGGGGCAGGCCGCGCGCCTTGGCCCAGCGTCCGTTGCCGTCCATGACGATCGCGACGTGGCGGGGGACGGCGCTCGCCGGTAGCGCCGGCGCGACCGCACCACCCGCGTGCGGCGGGGGCGCCTGCTTGGCCGGCCGGGTCCTGGGCGCGCTCACGCCGCCAGTACCTCCGCCAGCCAGGCGATCGTTTGGTCCATCAGTGGCAGCGGGTCGGCGCCGACGAACACGTGGTCGGCGCCGGGGATGCCGATGAGCGTGCTGGAGGCGCCCGCCTCGATCAGCGCCGCGTGCAGCCGGTCGCTCTGGTCGAACGGCACGACCTTGTCGTCCAGGCCGTGCAGCAGCAGGAACGGTGGGAGATCCGAGCCGTCGGCCGGCACGTGGGCCAGCGGGGACGCGGCGGCCAATTGCCGCCGGGTGAAACCGGTCGCCGCAACGTCCGCGGCGGATAGCCAGCCGCCCAGGTCGTGCACGCCATACCAGTCGGCCACGGCCTGCACCGCCGACGGGGCGTCCATCACACCCTCGTCGCCCAGGTGGTCCAGGGCCGGGACGAGTCCCGGACCGTCGCCCGTGAGCCCGGCGAACGCCGCCAGGAAGCCGCCCGCCGACTCACCCCAGATCCCGACACGGGACGCATCGATGCCGAACTCGCCCGCGTAGTGGCGGACGTAGCGGATCGCGGCCCGGACGTCGCGCACGGCCGCGGCCGGGTCGGGCCATTCGGCGCGGTGGCGGTAGTCGACCGTCGCGACGGCCAACCCGGCGGCGATCAGCTTGCCGAACAGCACCTGCTGCGGCCAGGCCAGGGG
>WQUE01000196.1 GCA_009785885.1 Actinomycetes bacterium | reverse complement strand
TTCGGGCTCCGGTGCGGTCTCGTCGGGCACGGCCGGCTCGGGTTCGGGCTCCGGTTCGGGTTCGGGCTCCGATGTGGTGTCGTCGGGCACCGTCGGTTCGGGTTCGGGTTCGGGTTCGGGTTCGGGCTCGGGCTCCGGTGTGGTGTCGTCGGGGGAGGACCCGTCGCTGGCAGCGCTCGTCCCAGCGGTCAGCTCGTCGACTGCGCCTGTCGGGCCACCGGCGATGTCCGCGGGCACGGCCGGAATGTCCGGTGCAAGGGCGTCGGAGGGCTCCGGTGCAGGGGCTTCGGAGGGCGCCGGTTCAGGCTCGCCCGTGTCTGCGGGTGGTTCGTCGGCTCGTCCGGGTAGGTCGGACGGGGGAGTTCCGACCGGTTCGGCCACCGGGTGCGGCTCGGGTGCGGGCGCAGGGGTGAGGGGCCCCGCGACAGGCATCTCGACCGGCACGGCAGGGTTCGGTGTCGCCGCGGTGGGCGGCATCCAGCCCGATGGTGGGGCAGGCCACGTCGTCACGGCAGCGGATTGAGCCATCGCCGGCGCGGATGGGCCGGGTCCAGCGGCACCCGCGCCTGACGGAATGGCGGCGGACACGTCGCGGCGGAGGGGCGGTGAAGCCGGCGGCAGCCCGACGACCATGAAGACCACGGCGAGCACGGCGCACCCCAAGACGAGCCAGAAGCCGAGGGCGCGGTCCAGCTGGACGGTCCACGACAAGGAGTTCCTGATGTAGTCCCAGGCGGTCCCCAATTGGGTGCTCCCGGTCCGGTCGATGAGGCCGGCCAGGTTCGGGGTGATGAACCCACTGAGGACGATACCGACCAGACCCACCACCCCGAGCGCCAGGGCTGCCAGGCTGAGCCTACGTCCGCGTCCGGCCGTCGAGCGTAACGACAGCATGACAATGAGCGTCAGGATGCCCGCCAGGCAGACCAGCACAATCCCGGCCGGGGCCAACAGACCGACCATCCAGGACGTCGATTGCCCGAGACGGGCGGGCGTCCCGCCGATCCAGGCGTTGATGCGCGCCTTGTCAAGGCCGATCTGTGCCGTCTGGCTGATCCCGCCGATGGAGAACGTGATGCTGGCGCGGGCGACGGTGTAGTACTGGAGGAACGAGAAGACGAGCGCCAGGATCGCCAGACCCCCAGCGATGAGTTGGGCGCCCCACCGGGGCGCGGCGGCGGGCGTGGTCGTCTGGACGGGCGGCGACGACAGCGGCGCCGCGGGCCAGGTCGCACCCGGGACCGGCGGATACGCACCCGGGGGTGGCTGGAGGCCTCCTGGGCCAGACGATGCCGGGCTTGGCTGTGACATGGCGCACTTTCTGATCGGCTCGCGTCGTCAGCAGACGACGACCGGCTCGCGTCGGCACGATCAGGCTAACACCGAACCCCCGCCCCGCACCCGCCGCCTTGGGTTCGCGGACCCGGTACGGTAGGCTCGAAACTTGCCTGGCGAGGGACGCATGCCGTCCGTGATCGACGAGCGGGGCTTCGGCCCGACCTCCCTGGCGGTGAAGCAAGCGATCAGTGGAGGAGAGTTCATCATGGCGGAGATCAAGCTCGCGGTCCAGAAGCGCGACGAGTTCGGCAAGGGTGCTGCCCGTCGGACGCGCCGCAGCGGGAAGGTGCCGGCGGTGTTGTACGGGCATCACACGGCCCCGCTGCACCTGGTGTTGCCGGCGCACGAGACGCAGTTGGCGTTGCGCCAGGCGAACGTCCTGTTGACGCTTCAGCTCCCCGACGGTGCCGAACACCTGGCCCTGCCGAAGCAGGTGCAGCGCGATCCGATCCGGGACTCGATCGAACACGTCGACCTGATCATCGTCCGCCGGGGCGAGAAGGTGACGGTCGAGGTGCCGCTGGTGGTCGTGGGCGAGGCCGGACCGGAGACGATCGTGAACCAGGAGCGCACCGTCGTGGCGGTGCTCGCCGAGGCGACCAACATCCCCGCCGAGTTGGCGTTGTCGGTCGAAGGCCTGGCCGTCGGCACACAGCTCACGCTCGCCGACCTGCCGCTCCCGGGCGGTGTGACGCTGGCGGAAGATGGGGATTCGCTGGTCGTGTCGATCACGAAGGCCCGTACCTCCGAGGAGATCGAGGCCGAGTTGGCCGCGGGTGACGCCGAGCGTGAGACGGCCGCGGCCGAGGCCGCGGAGGATGCCGCGGCATGAGCCGGCGGTCGGCATGACCTGGTTGGTCGTCGGACTGGGCAATCCGGGCCCGGCCTACGCGGGCACGCGGCACAATGCCGGGTTCGCGGCCCTCGACGAACTCGCCCGGCGTTGCGACGTCACACTCCGTCCGGCCCGCGGCATGCCCGCGGACATCGCGACGGTCCGGCTTGGGGAGTCGGGCCTGGTCGGGCAGGGGGCGGGGGAGCAGGTCGTGCTGGTACGCCCGACGACGTTCATGAACGAGTCGGGCCGTGCTGTGCGCAAGCTGGCCGACTTCGGTCACGTGCCGCTCGACCACCTCGTGGTGATCCATGACGAACTCGACCTGGAGGTCGGGCGCCTGCGGTGCAAGCTCGGCGGGGGCGACAACGGCCACAACGGACTGAAGTCCATCCGCTCGCACGTGGGGAGCGGCGAGTTCTACCGTGTGCGTCTCGGCATCGGCCGGCCCGAACCCGGGTACGCCGCCGTCGACTACGTGCTCGGCCGCGTTCCCCGCTCACAGCGCGAGGCCATGGAGGCCTCCGTCACGACCGCGGCCGACGCGACGGAGATGCTGCTGCGGTCGGGCCTGGAGGCGACGCAGAACGCCTTCAACTGCTGAGAGCGGCACGCCGGGCCGGGGCGTCGGTGTCCTCCAGGCCAAGGTCGAGGCGCGGCGCGTCCCGCCACAGTCGCTCCAGGGAGTAGACGGTGCGTTCCTCCGCGTTCTGCACGTGGACGACGAGATCGAAGAAGTCCAGCAGCACCCAGCGCCCCCCGCGCTCGCCCTCGCGCCGGATGGCGGTGACACCGTCTCGAAGCAGCGCCTCGTCGATCGCGTCGACGATCGCGTCCATCTGGGGTTCGTTGCGGGCGCTCACGATGAGGAACACGTCCGTCACGGACAGCATCTCCGACATGTCGATGGCGACGATGTCGGTTCCGAGTTTGTCCGCGGCGGCATGGGCGGCCTGCCGGGCCAAGGTGACAGCACGGGCGCCGGCGGTCATGCGGCACTCGTTTCGTTCTCGGTGAGCGTGTCGGCGCCCAGCGGCAGGACGTTCACGGCTGGGGTGTACAGGCGACGCTTGGCGACGTACTGGACGACGCCGTCCGGCACGAGGTACCACAGCGGCAGACCCCCGGCGACGCGCTCCCGGCAGGCACTGGAGGAGATCGCCAGTGCCGGCACCTCCAGGATCGTGACCTTGCCGGCGGGTAGATGGGCGATGTCGGCGTGTCCGAGCGCCACACCCGGCCGGGACACGCCGACGAAGCGCGCCAGGTCGAAGAGTTCGTCGGCGCCTCGCCACGTCAGGATGTTCGCCAAGGCGTCGGCACCGGTGATGAAGAACATTTCGACATCCTCACCGCGCTGCGCCCGCAGGTCGCGCAGCGTATCGACGGTGTAGGTGTTGCCGCCGCGCTCGATGTCGACGCGGCTGACCGAGAAACGGGGATTCGACGCGGTTGCGATCACGGTCATCAGGTACCGGTCTTCCGCTTTGCTGACCTGCCGTCCGGCCTTCTGCCAGGGGGTGCCCGTGGGGACGAACACGACCTCGTCCAGCTGGAACTGCGCCGCCACCTCGCTGGCGGCGACCAGGTGGCCGTGATGGATCGGGTCGAAGGTTCCGCCCATGACGCCGAGACGGTACCGACGTCCGTGGTGGGGCAGGTCGAGTCCCACGTGGGTGTCGGCCGCCTCGCTCATCTGCTCTCCTTTGCTGCGCCGCCGGTGCGGCGACACCCCAGCTTACCGGGGCGACGCCCTCTCGCGCCCACCCGGCGGGCGACTCCGGCACAAGGGCTCTGGTCGGCCTGATCCCCCGGAGCAAGCGACAATCCATCTTGTGAGACCCAATGGCGACATGACGTGGTGGAATACCGAGTCTGCCGAGCCACAAGCGAGCTTGTGAGTGCTGCCGGGGCCTAGGCGAGCAGCGTGCGGTCGTCGAGCTGGGCCCGGGCGTCGCCGAACATGTCCAGAAGATCGGCGACGGTGGCGCCCGCCTTCTCGTCCGGGTTCAGTGCGCGGATGATGCGGCCCTCGTGCATCATCACCAAGCGATTGCCGAGCCGGAGAGCGTGGTCCATGTTGTGGGTGACCATGAGGGCCGTGAGATGGTGATCGGCGATGACCTGGGCCGTGAGACGCAGAACGAGTTCGGCCCGCTCGGGATCGAGGGCGGCGGTGTGCTCGTCCAGCAGCAGGAGGCGCGGCTTCGTGAACGACGCCATGAGCAGGCTCAGCGCCTGCCGCTGGCCGCCGGACAACAGACCTACGCGGTGGCTCATGCGCGACTCTAGGCCCTGCTCCAGCGTGGCCAGTTCCGTCCGGAAACGCGCGCGCCGCGCCGCGGTCAGGCCGCGTCCGAGCGTGTGCCGCCGCCCGCGGTTCCACGCGACGGACAGGTTCTGTTCGATGGACAGGTGGGGCGAGGTGCCGGCGGCGGGGTCCTGGAACACGCGGGCGATGGATACGGCGCGCTTGAACTCGGCCAGCCGTGTCACGTCCCGGCCGTCGATGAGGACGGTGCCCGCATCCAGCGGCAACGAACCGGCGATGACGTTGAGCAGCGTCGACTTGCCGGCTCCATTCGACCCGATGATCGTGACGAAGTCCCCGGGCCGCAGCGTGAGGGCCACGTCCCGCAGGGCCCGACGCTCGTTCGGCGTGCCGGCATAGAACGTCTTCGACACGTGCTCCAGGTCCAAAGCCGGCGTGCTGGCGGACGTCATCGCGCCACCCCCTTCTCCGGGGCCACAACCGGGCCGGGCTGCGTGGCCGCATCGGCCGTGGCGAACGGGGAGAACTGGTTGGGCGCGACCGCCATCGGCTCCGGGGCGTCCGGCTTGCGGCGCCACGGTGACAGCCACGATCCCAGCGTGCGCACGTGCTTCGAGGCCGACAGGACGAGCGCGATCACGACGAGGGCGGCCGTGATGAACTTCATGTCGGTGTTGGACAGGAAGTTCCACTTCAAGGCGAAGTAGATGGCGACGCGGTACAGCACGGACCCGACGACGACGCCGAGCGTCATCAGGGCGACGTACCGGGTGCCGAGGAGGGCGTTTCCGAGGATCACCGACGCCAGGCCGATGAGGATCCAGCCGGTGCCGTCGCCGATCGCGGCCGTGCCGACGTACTGCGCCCACACGGCCCCGCTGAGTCCGACCAGTCCGTTCGACACACCGAGGGTGACGATCTTCGCGAAGTCGGTGCTGATGCCGAGCGAGGACGCCATCGCGGGGTTGTCGCCGGTCGCCATGACCGCCAGCCCGAAGTTCGTCCCCAGGAACCAGTTGACGAACACGACCATCACCAACACCCCCGCGGCGATCACGCCGACGGTCACCCACGAGTCACGTCCGTAGTTCTCGGCGAGCCACGTGAACACGGTGTGCTTGCCGAGCAGGGGCACGGTGGCCCGCTGCACGCCGTCCTTGCCGAGCCACATGATGCGGGTGTTCACGGAGTACATGGCCAGCATCACGAGGATGCTGGACAGCAGCGGGTCGATGTGGGCCTTCGTGTGCAGGAAACCGGTCACACAGCCGGCGGCGGCCCCGGCGAGCGCCCCGATGAGGGTCGCCGCGACCGGGGACGTGCCGTTGAACAACAGGATCGCGGCCATGGCCGTGCCCGCCGAGAACGACCCGTCGACGGTCAGATCCGCGAAGTTGAGGATACGAAAGGTCAGAAAAACCCCCAGGGCGACCAAGGCGCTGATCAGCCCTTGGTCCAGCGCTCCCAGCATGCCTTGGTCCGCCCTCTCGCCCGGTTCACCGCCTCGTGCGGCGCCCCAGTCTACTGCTGCGTGGTCACGATCGTCGCACCCTTGAGGAAGGCGTCCGGCAGTGTCAACCCGAAGGTCTTGGCCGCGTCGGGGTTGACGACCAACTGGGTGTCGCTGGGGGCCTCCGGCGGGATCGAGCTGACCGGCTTGCCGTCGCGCAGGATCGAGACGGCCATCTCGCCGGCCCGGCGACCCAGGGCGTTATAGCTCACGCCGCGGGCGGCGACCGTGCCTTGGTTCACGGGGCTCGTGTCGGAGGAGAAGACCGGGATCTTGTGCTCCTGGCCGAACGCGATCACGGTGGCGATCGCGGCGACGACAGTGTTGTCCGTCGGAATGAGGATCGCATCCACACCGGCGAGCGCCTGGAGGCCGGTGCTGATCTCGGAGGCCGACGTGATGGCCTGTTCCTTGAGCGTGACGCCGCCGAGGGCCGTGGCCTCCTCTTCGAGGGACTTGACCTGCGTCAGGGAGTTCGGCTCGGACGACGAGTACAGGATGCCGATCGTCTTGGCGCCCGGGATCGCCTCCTTGACCATCCCGATCGGCTTGCCCGCCGGGTTCAGGTCGCTGGTGCCCGTGATGTTGGGCCCGGCTTGCTGCCAGGATGGACACAGCCCTGCGCCTACCGGGTCGGTGACCGCCGAGAAGATGATCGGACGGGTCTTCTCCGCCGAGGCCAGCGCGAGTGCGATCGGCGTGGAGATGGCCAACATCAGGTCGATGTTCTTGTTCGCGGCGAACGACGAGGCGATCGTGGCGGCGTTTGCCTGGTCGCCTTGGGCGTTCTGGGGAATGAGGGTGTACTTGACGTTCTGTTCCTTCAGCACGGCCTCGAAGCCGTCCTGGACCGCCTGCAGCGACGGGTGCGACACGATGACGGCGACGCCGATCGTGTACGTCTTCGCGGTCGTCGACGTCGAAGCGGCTGACGTACTGGACGTGCTGCCGGTGCTGCTGGACGTACTGCCGGGGCTGGTGTTCGAGCAGGCGGTCAGGCCCAGCGACAGCGTGGCGAGACCGGCCGTGGCCGCGAGCATGAGGCGACGGGCTTTCATGGGGACCTCCTTGGCTTTATGTCGGGGCGCATTCGCAAGGCCCCGTAGGTTTCCTACACTAGCCGAATTCCACGTGGTGAGACAGGAGGTCTCGCAATTCGGGCACGCCCACCCCCGCCCCCGCCCGCGTTACGGCAGGCAGGAGCGGAGGAGTCGGGCTTCTAGGCGGACGGATGCGTCATGGCCGCCGGGACGACCCAGGCGGCGAACTGCTCCTCGGTCAGATCGCCACTGGCGAGCGCGGCCTCCTTGAGGCTGAGGCCCTCCTTGTTGGCGTGCTTGGCGATTGCGGCGGCCTTGTCGTAGCCGATGTGGCGGTTGAGGGCGGTCACCTGCATCAGGTTCTTGTCCAGGTTCTCGGTGATCTTGGCGTAGTTCGCCTCGATGCCGGACGCGCAGTGCTCCTCGAACATGCGGCACGAGTCGGCAATCAGCTGGATCGACTCCAGGCAGGCCCACGCCATCACGGTCTTGAACACGTTCAACTGGAAGTTGCCCTGGGAGCCGGCGAACGCCACGGTCGCGTCGTTGCCGAAGACCTTGGTCGCGACCATCGTCATCGCTTCGCTCTGCGTCGGGTTCACCTTGCCGGGCATGATCGAACTGCCCGGCTCGTTCTCGGGGATCAGCAACTCGCCGATGCCGTTGCGCGGGCCGGAGGCGTACCACCGCACGTCGTTGGCGATCTTCATCAACGCCATCGCGAGCGTGCGCAGCGACGCCGACACCTCGATCAGCGCGTCGTGTGCCGACAAGGCGGCGAACAGATTGTCGGCCTGGCGGAACTCCAGGCCGAGTTCCTTGCTCATGTACGCGGCGGCCTTCACCCCGAACTCGGGATGGGCGTTCAAGCCCGTGCCGACCGCGGTACCGCCGATGGCCAGGTCGCGGGCGCGGACATCGGCCGCCCGGATGCCGTCCAAGGCGAAGTCGAGCTGGGCGACGAACCCGGAGAACACCTGCCCCAGCAGCACGGGCGTGGCGTCCTGCAGGTGCGTGCGGCCCACCATGACGACGTCGGCGAACTCGTGCGCCTTCGCGTCGAGCGTGTCGCGCAGCTTCGTCACGGGCGCGTACAGGTAGTTGTTCAGCTGGTCGACGATCGCCAGGTGCATGGCCGTCGGGAACGTGTCGTTGCTCGACTGGCCGCGGTTCACGTCGTCGTTCGGATGGACGGGCGTCTTGGAGCCCATCTGTCCGCCCGCCAGTTCGATTGCGCGGTTGGAGATGACCTCGTTGACATTCATGTTCGACTGCGTGCCCGAGCCGGTCTGGAACACGACCAGGGGGAACTCGGCGTCGAGGGCGCCACTGATGACCTCGTCCGCGGCTTGCGCGATCAGGTCGGCCTTGTCACGGGCAAGCTGGCCGAGGTCGGCGTTGGCCAGGGCGGCTGACTTCTTCAGTACGCCGAGGGCCTTGATCATGGGACGGCCCCAGATGAACGTCGGACGACCGATGTCGAAGTTCCCGATGCTGCGCTGGGTCTGGGCGCCCCAGTAGTGGGCGGAGGGCACCTCGATGGCGCCCATGGAGTCGGTTTCGGTGCGTGTTGTGCTCATGTCACCACGCTACCGCGCGCCCTCGCGCCTGCGGCGGCCAATGCGACAAAGATGCGAGGATGCGCGACCTCGGACCGGACGGTTCGCCGTGTTCGGCGTTGTGGCTAGCATGGATGCCATGCCATCTTTGCTGAGAGCCGAAGCGAGCGCCCGCGCTGCCCTTCTCCGGGTCACGTCGATGGTCGTCGACCTGGACTTGAGAAGCCGCGAGTCGTTCACGTCGCACAGCCGTATCGAGTTCACGTGCACCGCTCCGGGAGCGTCCACGTTCGCGGATTTCCGAGGACGCACCCTCGTCGCGGCGCGGCTGAACGGTGCGGCGCTGCCCCAGGAGGCATGGCAGGACGGCCGGATCGGGTTGCACGGCCTGGCCGCCTCGAACGTTCTCGAGGTGGAGGGCGTGATGGACTACTCACACGACGGTGAGGGCCTCCATCAGCACATCGACTCCGCCGACGATCGCGCCTACGTCTACGCGATGAGCTTCCTGGACGCGGCCCCCACCTGGTTCGCGTGCTTCGACCAGCCCGACCTGAAGTCGCCCTATCGCCTCCAGGTGCAGGCCCCGGCCGACTGGACCGTGTGGGGCAACGGGCCGGCGCACCCGGACGGGAAGGGGCACTGGGTACTCGAGCAGACCTGTCCGCTGTCGACGTACTTCGTCACGCTGTGCGCGGGTCCATGGTCGGTCGTCACGTCGGAGTACGACGGGGTACGGCTGGCGTTGATCGCGCGGCGGTCGCTGGAGGCGGAGTTGCGGCGGGAGGCCGACGACATGGTGGGCGTCACGGCGGCGTGCTTCGACGCGTACCACGACCTGTTCGGCATCCGCTACCCGTTCGGCGACTACGTGCAGGCGTTCGTGCCGGACTTCAACGCCGGGGCGATGGAGAACCCGGGTTGTGTCACGCTCCGCGACCAGTTCCTGCTGCGCGGCACGCCGACTCGCCGCGAGCGGGGCCAGCGGGCGGGCACGATCGCCCACGAGATGGCCCACATGTGGTTCGGCGACCTGGTGACGATGCGCTGGTGGGATGACCTGTGGCTGAACGAGAGCTTCGCCGAGTACATGGGCTATCGGGTGTGTTCGGACCACACGGACTACGACATCTGGACCGAGTTCGGCCTGCAGCGCAAGTCGTGGGGGGCGGCCGCCGACCAGGGCCCCAACACGCACCCGGTTGCCAGCACCGGCGCGCTCGACGCCCAGGCGGCGATGGCCGACTTCGACGGCATCTCGTACGCCAAGGGTGCGGCGGTGTTGCACCAGCTGGCCGCGTACCTGGGTGACGATGTGTTCCTGGCGGGCCTGCGGGACTACTTCACCAAGCACCGCTTCGGCAACGCCACGTTGGCCGACCTGATGGCCGCCTGGACACGCGCCGGGGCCGTCGGGCTGGACGACTTCGCGCGGGCGTGGCTCACGACGAGGGGCATGGATGTGCTCCGTCCGGGCCGCGACGACGCGGGGTGCGCCGTCCTGACCGTCACCCCGCCGGCTCCGCCGGCGGTGGACGTGCCGGCCCGGCTCCACACGATCGACGTCGTGGCGCTGGCCGCCGACGGCGGCCTCACCGGCACGGTCGCCGTGACCGCGGGACCGGGGACGACGCCGCTCGCCCTTGCCGCCGGTCCCGCCGACGTGCTCGTCCCCGATGCGGGGGACACGACGTGGGCGCGGTGCCGTCCCAGCTCGTGGGACCTGCCGGCGCTGGGCGGGATCGCGTCGGACGCGACCCGCGTCGTGCTGCACAACGCGCTGTGGGACGCCCTGCGCGGGGGCGAACTCTCACCCGGCGCCGTGTTGGACGCGCTTGAAGCCGGACTGCCCAGCGAGCCGGTCGACGACATCGTCGTCGTCGGAGTGAACCGGGCGGTGGAGGTGGCCGGACGGTGGTCGGCACCCGGGATGCGCCCGGAGCGGCGCGCCCGCGTCGCCGCCCTGATCGGTTCGCTTCTGGCCGGTGCCACGCCGGGCAGCGACCGCCAGATCGGTTGTGCCCGCGCGCTGGCGCACATCAGCGACGACTCGGAGCTTCTCCTGGCCTGGTTCCGTGGCACGGACCTGCCGCCGGGCCTGGACGCCGACGACCCGCTGCGGTGGGCCTTGGTCACCCGGATCGTCCTGTTGGGAGGCGACCCGGCGCTGATCGACGAGCAGATCGCGCGCGACCCGTCCTCCGCCGGCCGCGACGCGGCGGCGGCAGCCCGCGCGGCGATCCCCGACCTGGTGGCCAAACAGGCCGCGCTCGACGTGATCGTCAAGCCGTCCGACACGCGCCTCTACGAAGTCAACGCGGTCGGTTCGACGCTGTGGGCGCCCGAACAGGCGGACCTGGTGGCCGGTCTCGTTCCCGCGTATTTCGCCGGGTTGCCCGGCACGGCCGCGTTCCGCGACGGGTGGGCCCTGGGACGCTTCATCGGGACGACCCTGCCGTCGGCGCTGTCGAGCCCGGAGACCCTCGCCCTGGCGCGGCAGGCGCACGGGACGCCGGGCCTGCACGACAAGCTGCGTCGCTCCCTGGCCGATGGCATCGACCTGATGGAGCGCGTGTGGCGGGCGCACGGCTTGGAGGCTTGACCGCGCGCGGCGGTTCGGCGTGATCGTCTAGGCTTGCTGAACGACGACAACAGGGGAGGGAACGAGACCGATGACCTATGTGATCGCCAGCCCGTGCATCGACAAGAAGGACCGCGCCTGCGTGGACGAGTGCCCGGTCGATGCCATCTACGAGGGCGAACGCACGCTGTACATCAATCCGGACGAGTGCGTGGACTGCGGAGCGTGCGAGGTGGTATGTCCACAGTTGGCCATCTTCTACGAGGACGACCTGCCGCCTGAGGAGCGTGACTTCGTCGACATCCAGGTCCAGTTCTTCGCCAAGGTGGGCAACCTCGGGGGCGCCTCGCGTGTCGGCCCGCTGGGGTACGACGAGCCGCGCGTCGCGGACTGGCCGTCGCAGGCCTAGGACCGTGCCCGCCATGGCGCTGCCGAGTGCCCGGCTGCCCGACTTCCCGTGGGATTCGCTGGCCGAGGTCACGGCGACGGCCCGCGCCCACCCGGACGGCCTCGTCGATCTGTCCGTCGGTTCACCCGTGGACGCGACACCGGAGGTTGCCCGCGAGGCGGTGGCCCGGGCGGCCGACGCGCCCGGGTATCCCGCCGTGGTCGGCACGCCGGTACTGCGCGCGGCGATCCGCGGCTATCTGGGGCGTCGGTGGGGGGTTCTGGGCCTGGCGGACGCCGGGGTCATGCCCTCCATCGGGACGAAGGAGCTGGTCGCCTGGCTGCCCACGCTGCTCGGGATGGGCCCCGCCGACACGGTCGTGATCCCGGAGTTGGCCTATCCGACGTACGAGGTCGGGGCGGTGCTGGCCGGGGCCCGCGTGGAGCGGTGCGACGACCCGGGGCGGGTGTCGGGGGTGCCGCGGCTGATCTGGGTGAACTCGCCGGCGAACCCGCACGGGGCGGTCGTGCCGCCGGCGCGGCTGCGGGAGTGGGTCGCGTTCGCCCGGGACTGCGGCGCCGTCGTCGCGAGCGACGAGTGCTATCTGGAGTTCGGCTGGACCGGCGAGCACCCGGTCAGCCTGCTCGACGCGTCCGTGTGCGGGGACGACCACCGCGGCCTCCTGGCGGTGCATTCGGCGTCGAAATGGGCGAACTTCGCCGGCTACCGCGCCGGTTTCGTGGCCGGCGACCCGGCGGTGGTGGCCGAACTGGTGGCTGTGCGCAAGCACGCCGGCATGATGGTGCCGACACCCGTCCAGGCGGCGCTGCGGGCCGTGCTCGACGCGGCGGAGACCGTCGTCCCGGCGCAGCGCGCGCGCTACCGGGCCCGCCGGGAGGCTCTCGCGCCTGCACTGCAGCTGGCGGGGTTCCGTATCGACGCATCCGAGGGCGGCCTGTACCTGTGGGCGACCCGGGGCGAACCCGGGCGCGACTCCATCGCCTGGCTGGCCGGCCTGGGCATCCTCGGCGCCCCCGGCGACTTCTACGGCCCGGCGGGAGGGGACCACGTGCGCCTGGCCCTCACGGCCACCGACGAACGCATCGAGGCGGCCGTCGGGCGGCTCAGCCAGGCCCTCGCAGGGTGAGGCGCGCCTGGTTGGGTTGAAGGCGCACCGGTGACGGTGACGGGGTGACCGTCGGTGTCGCGGACGGCGTGCCGTCGGACCAGGCGGCCAGATGGTCGGTGCTCATGGTCCATGACCACGAGCCGACCTCGGCCCGTGCCACGCCCGCGGTCGCCGTGTTCGCGAGGGTGACCTGGGCAACCGCCCAGGCCGTGGCCGCATCGGGGACGGTCACGAGCAGCGTCCGTCCGGTCGTCTCGATGCGCACCGCATCGCCCCAGATCCGCTGCAGCAGGGCAGCGGCCACCGCGGGATCGCCGGGAACCGTGCCCCTGTCCAGGCAGCGCACCGCAGCCGGCGACTGGCCGGTCAGGGCACTGGCCCAGGCGCGGCCGTTGGCCTCGTGCTGGGCGTACGCGTCGGGATAGCCCGACCGCTGCACGGCCTGGGCCACGTCGTTGATCACGCCCGTCTGCCACCCGGGCACCTTGACGAGCGCGGCGTAGAAGGCACCGGCGGCATACCAGGGGTCCATGATCTGCTCGGGCGTGCCCCACCCCTGGGAGGGACGCTGCTGGAACAGCCCGAGGGAGTCGCGGTCGCCGTAGTCCAGGTTGCGCAGGTGCGACTCCTGCCACGCCGTGACGAGGCCGATGGTCGCCGCCCGTGGGGGCAGTCCGCGGCGCATCGACTCGCCGGCGATGATCGCGGCGTTGCCCGCCTGCTCCAGGGTGATCGCACTCGAGTGGCCGCCCGCCGTCGCCAGGCACTGCGCCGGCACGATCACCGGCGCCCTCCGAAGCGACGAGCCGGCAGCCCGGATCGCGAGCGAGACGAGGACGGCGAGCGCCACGACGAGGGCGACCACGACGAGCGCCACGGCCGCGAGCCTGAACGGGTGTCGAAGACGCCGCCGGGTCGTGGTCATGACCTCACTGTATCGGCGGCGGTCGGTGCGGACGCGCCGTCTCCACGCCGGGCGTGTCGGCCCCGGTCGCGTATGCTGCCGTGGAACGACAACGAGTGAGGACCGACAGATGCGAGATCGAAGCTTCGAGGGTGGCATCGTGCGACGGGGCGCCCAGGCACGCCGGTACGCCGACCAGGACCTGCTGCGCAACCCCGGCCAGGACAGTGTGCTCCAGAGCGATCCGTGGCGGGTGTTGCGCATCCAGTCCGAGTTCGTCGAGGGATTCGAGGCGCTGGGCGATCTCGGCCCGGCGGTTGGCGTCTTCGGCTCGGCGCGCGTCAAGCCCGACGATCCGCTCTACGACGCCGCCCGGCGCATCGGTGCCGGCCTGGCGCGGCACGGCGTGGCCGTGATCACGGGTGGGGGCCCCGGCCTGATGGCGGCGACCAACGCGGGTGCGGATGCGGCCGGCGGCACCTCGGTGGGCCTGTGCATCGAGCTGCCCTTCGAGGAGTCGATGAACGAGCACGTCAACCTCGGGATGAGCTTCCGCTACTTCTTCTGCCGGAAGGTCATGTTCATCAAGTACACGCAAGGGCTCATCGCGATGCCCGGCGGCTTCGGCACGTTCGACGAGGTGTTCGAGGCTCTCACGCTGCTCCAGACGGGCAAGGCCGAATCGGCCCCCGTCGTGTTCTTTGGCCGGCCGTACTGGGACGGACTGTTCGCCTGGATGCGCGAGGCGATGCTCGGCGGCGGGTACATCGACGCCGCCGACCTGGACGGGTTGCATCTGACCGACGATCCCGACGAGGCGGTGGAGTTGGTGACCGCGGGGATCGGCACCGGCGCGGGCGCGCCCCTGGGGTGAGCGCACTTCCACGACTCGGGCCGGTGCTGGTGGGGTCCCAGCGGCATGTGCGACGATAGGGGCATGATGTACTGGTTCCTCGCGGTGGTCGCCATCCTGGTCGTGGGTCTGGGGGTCCTGGCGTATCAGGGACACCTGGGCGGCATGCCGCCGCTGGTCGAGGACCGGCCCGGACCCGATCTGCCGGCGTCCGCCATGACCGGCGACGATCTTCGCGGGCTGCGGTTCGCGGTCGTGACGCGGGGCTATTCGATGGCGCAGGTCGACGATCTCATCGATCGTCTCGCGGACCAGTTGGACGGACGTCCCGTCGTGATTCGCGACGATGTCGCCGAATGGGCCGGGGAGGCCGCGCCGGCCGCCACTGTTCCGGCACCGCCTCCGCCGCCGGTTCCCGCGGGCGTCGCCGAGGCACCCGAGGCGCTCGGATGGCCCGTGACCGTGCCCGAACGCAGCTGACCGCGCGGTGCGGCCCGGATCGTCCGGCAAGGCCGGGGTCGTGCGCGGTAACATAGAGGGGCAAGCTTGCGACAAGCACGACCAGAAATGAGAACGACATGGCTGCGATGAAGCCTCGGACAGGCGATGGCCCGATGGAGGTCACGAAAGAGGGCCGCGGCCTAGTCATGCGGATGCCTGTGGACGGCGGTGGCCGACTCGTCGTCGAGATCAACGTGGCCGAGGCAACCGAACTGCTCGAGTGTCTCCGCGGCGTCGTCCCCCAGGGGTCGTGACCGACCGCACGTCCCGTCCCAGCGACACGTCCCGCTCTAGCGGCCCGCCCCGAAGGCCGCCACAGCCGCCTTGTACACATCGACGGTCTGCGACGCGATGGCCTCCCAGCTGAACTCGTCGATGCAGCGCTGCCGTCCCGCCACGCCCATGCGTTCCGCACGGTCCGGATCCTCGATCAGTTGGTTGATCGTGTCCGCCAGCCGGGCCTCGAAGTCGGCAACGTACATCGGATCCGCCTCCTGGGCCGGGTCATACGCCACAAGCAGGCCGGTCTTCCCGTCGGCCACAACCTCCGGAATCCCGCCCACCGCGCTGGCGACGACGGCCGTCTGGCACGCCATGGCCTCCAGGTTGACGATGCCCAACGGTTCGTAGATCGACGGGCACGCGAACACCGTGGCGTGGGACAGCACCTCGCGCACACCGGCGCGCGGCGCCATGTCCTGCACCCAGATGACATCCTTGCCGCGCTCGGCGGCCAGCCCCTCGTAGCCGGCCTGGAACGCGGCGGCCATCTCCGGGGTGTCGGGGCTGGACGCCAGCAGCAGGATTTGCGTGCCGGGAGAGAACGACCGGGCGGCGCTCAGCAGGTGCACCAGCCCCTTCTGGCGCGTGATCCGTCCGACGAACACGACGGACGGACGGTCGACGTCCATCCCGATCTGCGCCGGGAAGTCCGTGCCCTGGTCCGCGTAGAACTCGGTCGTGTCGATGCCGTTGCGGACGACGTGGATCTTCGCCGGGTCGACGTCCGGGTAGCAGCGGGCGATGTCGGCCGCCATCGCGGTGCTCACGCCGATCACCGCGGCGGCCCCTTCGTATGCGGTGCGCTCGGCCCAGCCGGACAGCTCGTACCCGCCGCCCAGTTGCTCCCGCTTCCAGGGGCGCAGGGGTTCCAGGGAGTGGGCGGTCACCACGTGCGGGATCGACTGGTACACCCCGGCGAGGTGGCCGGCGAGGTTGGCGTACCACGTGTGGGAGTGGACGACGTCCACCGGGGGCAGGGCTGCCACCATGGACAGGTCGGCGCCGAAGACGCGTAGGGTCGCGTTCGCGCCCGGCGGGAAGTCCTCGGCGTGGGCCGTGGCGCCGTCGCGCGGCGCGCCCATGCACTGCACGTCGACCTCGACGAGGTCGGCCAGGCGTGGGACGAGCTGGGCGACGTGGACGCCGGCGCCGCCGTAGATGGTCGGAGGATACTCGCGTGTCAGGATGGAAACTCGCATGGTGGCATCGTCCCACATTCGGGTCCCGTCCGCAGGCAGGATCGCTTCCGGCACGCCCCAGGCGAAGACGGGGGGTGACATCGCGGGCAGGCCATCCGGGGAGGGCGCCGACGCGCTACGCTCGTAGGTATGGCAAATCCGACAGTGCTGTCCATCGTTTTGGCCGGCGGGGAGGGCAAACGCCTGATGCCGCTCACGGCCGACCGCGCGAAGCCCGCCGTCCCGTTCGGCGGTAGCTACCGCCTCATCGACTTCGTGTTGTCCAACCTGGTGAACTCCGGGTTGCGGCGCATCGCCGTCCTGACGCAATACAAGTCCCACTCCCTCAACCGGCACATCTCGCTGGCGTGGGGCATGTCGTCCATGCTCGGCGACTATGTCGCGTCGGTGCCCGCCCAGCAGCGCCGTGGCCCTCACTGGTACCAGGGCAGCGCCGATGCCATCTTCCAGTCGCTGAACCTCGTCAACGACGAGAAGCCCGACTACGTGGTGGTGTTCGGGGCCGACAACATCTACCGGATGAACATCAAGTCGATGCTCGACGCCCACATCGCCTCCGGGTTGCCCGCGACCGTCGCAGGGATCCGCGTTCCCCGGGCGAGCGCGAGCGAGTTCGGGATCATCGACGCGCGCCCCGATCGGGTCATCAACGGTTTCCTGGAGAAACCGAAGGACCCGCCCGGCCTGCCGGACAGCCCCGACGAGTCGCTGGCCAGCATGGGCAACTACATCTTCACGGGGAAGGACCTGGTCGAGATGCTCCACCGGGATGCCGACGCGGAGGGCAGCAAGCACGACATGGGCGGCGACATCATCCCGGCGTTCGTCGCCGAAGGCGGTTGCCAGGTGTACGACTTCAAGGACAACGACGTGCCGGGCAGCACCGGACAGGACCGCAACTACTGGCGCGACGTCGGCAGCATCGACGCGTTCCACGAGGCCCACATGGACCTGGTGCGCGTCGTGCCCGACTTCAACCTTTACAACGAGAAGTGGCCGATCTGGACGGGCCAGGTACAGCTGCCCGGCGCGAAGTTCACGCTGAACGGCACCGCCGAGAGTTCGATCGTGTGCGCCGGCACGATCATCTCCGGTTCGGACGTGGATCACTCCGTGCTGAGCCCGGGGGTGCGCATCGAGAAGGGAACCTCCATCGACGGGTGTGTGTTGATGGACAAGGTGCGGGTCGGCGAGAACTGCATGCTGCGAAACGCGATCCTCGACAAGAACGTCGTCGTGGCCGACGGCTGCCAGGTCGGCATCAACCGCGAGGAGGACGAGGCGCGCGGCTGCACGGTCTCCGCGGGCGGCGTCACCGTGGTGCCCAAGGGCGTCGTCATCGCACGCGCGTAGGCCGCATGTCGCAGCGGTCACCTCGGCGGCATCTACCGAGGCGTGGCACTCACTCGTCCGGGTTGGCCTGTTCCAGGCCCTCGCGGCCGACGGAGGCGGGGGAGGCGGTGAGGTCGTCGCCGAACGTGCCCCGGCGCCGGGCGATCCAGCGCATCACGTGATAGATGATGATCGCCGCGAACGCCCCGACCGTGATTCCGCCGATCCGGTAGCCGGCGGCCGGATTGGCCGCGTCGAACGGGAAGAAGCTGAAGTTGGCGATGCCGGCGATCAGGGCCACGGCGGCTGTGAACAGGTTGACGGAGTTGCCGAAGTCGACGCGGTTCTCGATCCAGATGCGTGCCCCGAGCAGGCCGATCATGCCGTACAGCACGGTTCCCGCCCCACCGAGGACGCCGGGGGGAATCGTGGCGATCAGGATGCCGAACTTCGGAATCAGCGACAGGGCCAGGGCCGTGGCGCCGGCGACCCAGTACACGGCGGTCGAATAGATGCGGGTCGCCGCCATCACGCCGATGTTCTCCGCGTAGGTCGTCGTGCCGGAGCCGCCGCCCAGGCCGGCGAACATCGTGGCAATGCCGTCCGACAGGAGCGCGCGTCCGGTGACACGGTCGTAGTTCTGGCCGGTCATGAGCGCCACCGACTTCACGTGTCCGATGTTCTCCGCGATCAGGGCAAGGACGACCGGCGCGAACAGCAGCAGCATCGCCCAGCTGATGGTCGGGTGCTGGAAGGGCGGCAGACCGACCCAGGCCGCCTCCTTCACACCACAGAACTGAATCTGCTTGACCTGAGCGGCGACCCCGGCGCAGTCGTGCCCGGCGACCCGGACACCGGCGGCGTCTTGAACCAGGGCGGCGACGTACCCGATGATCACGCCGATCAGGATCGACAGTCGCCCGATGATGCCTTTGAACAGGACCGTGACGAGCAGGATGGCGACGACGGTGATGGTCGAGGTGACCGGGGCCGCGCTGTAGTTGTTCCACGCGCTGGGCGCCAGGTTGAAGCCGATGAGCATGACGATGGTTCCCGTCACGACGGGCGGCATCGCCTTGTCGATCCAGGCCGCACCCGCGAAGTGGACGACCACCCCGACGAGCGCGAGTAGCGCTCCGGCGCAGAAGACGCCGAACAGGGCCGCCCCCCAGTTCACCCCGCCGCCGGCCATCCCGGAGGCCTTCGCGGCGGCGATCGGCGCCAGGAAAGCGAAGCTCGATCCGAGGTAGCTGGGGAGCCGGTTGCCGGTGATGAGGAGGAACGTGAACGTGCCGATGGCCGAGAAGAACAACGTGGTGGCCGGGGGGAAGCCCGTGATGAGGGGCACGAGGAATGTCGCCCCGAACATCGCCACGACATGCTGCATGCCCATGCCGACTGTACGTGGCCACGTCAGCCGCTCATCGGGCCGGACGACCTCGCCCGCCGCGACGTTGACGCCGTCACCGTGGAGATGCCAAATGGCCATGCCTGCCCACCCTTCGCTCGATGCTCCGGGTGAGCCTAGCCGCCACAGGCGGCCAGCCCGCGGGGCGTGACGGGACGTGGGACGGCAGTTCGCGGCGGCCCCGCAGGACGCTAGGCTATGGGTCTGATTCCCCTGTGGACCGGCGCGGACGGGACCCCACGGGGGTTGGTCAGTTCTTGACCGCCGCGACGATCCCGTCCCCGAGCGGGATGACAAGGGAGGTCAGGGAGTCGTTGTCCTGCACGGCCTGCAGGGCCTCGCGGATGATGAGTGTCTCGTCGTCGTCGTTTCGCGGATTGGCGACGAGGCCTTTCCACAGGGCGTCGTTGACGACGAGCACACCGCCGCGCCGCAGCAGGCGGACGCCCTGGGCGACGTACTCGGCATACTCCAGTTTGTCGCCGTTCACGAGAACGAGGTCGTATGCGGCGTCCCGCAACTTCGGCAGGATGTCGAGTGCGGTGCCGGCGATCAGGCGGGCCCGGCTGGACGCCACCCCCGCCGCCGTGAACGCGGCCCGCGCCTCCAGTTGCCAGTCGGCGTCCGCATCGAGGCTCGTCAGGATGCCCTCCGGATTCATCCCGGCGAACAGCGCCAGGCCGGTCACGCCGGGACCGGTGCCGATCTCGACGACCGCGCGCGCGTCCAGCGCCCGCGTCAGGAACGTGAGGGCGGCAGCGACACCCGGGCTGATGGTCGGCGCGCCCGAGGTCAGGGCGCCTTCGCGGGCGGCCCGCACGGGCTCCGGTGGGCGGACGAAATCTTCGGCGAAGCCGAGCGAGGCGGCGTCGAGCAAGGGGTCGTCGGTGTTCTTGCGTGCAGTCACGGGCCCAACTCTATCGGCCCGTCCGCGCGGTGGCGTCGCTGCTTGAACGGACCGTGAAGCCGGGGTCGAGACTCGCCGCGGTGGGCGGCGTCGAACGGTGGGCCGGCGCGGATGGATAGCATGGGGGCATGGCATGCGAACCCATCTTCGGCCGACTGCTCACCGCAATGGTCACCCCGTTCACGAACGACGGCGACCTCGACCTGACCGCCGCACGCCGACTGGCGCGCTACCTCGTGGACGTGCAGCGCAACGACGCCCTCGTGATCAACGGCACGACCGGCGAGGCGCCGACGACATCCGACGCCGAGAAGGCGGCGCTCATCGCGGCCGTCAAGGAGGAACTGGGTGACGACGCGCGCATCGTCGCCGGGGTCGGCACCTTCGACACCGCCCACTCGATCGCTCTCGCGCGCCAGGCTGCCGACGCCGGGGCGGACGGGCTGCTGGTGGTGACGCCGTACTACTCGCTACCGCCACAGGATGCCCTGATCGCGCACTTCGAGGCGGTCGCCGACGCCACCGACCTGCCGTGCATCCTGTACGACATCCCGCACCGCACGGGGCGGCCCATCGAGACCGCGTCGCTGATCGCGCTGGCACGCCACCCGCACATCGCCGGCGTGAAGGACGCGAAGAAGGACATGGCCGCCAGCGCCCGGGTGATCGCGGAGACGGATCTTGCCTACTATTCGGGCGACGATGCCTGGACGTTGCCGCTGCTGGCCGTCGGCGGGGTCGGCCTGGTGGGCACGTCGACCCACTTCACCGGACGTCGGGCGGCCGAGATGATCGACGCCTTCACGGCGGGCAGGCCGGCCGAGGCGCTCGCCCGCAACGCGGCGCTGCTGCCCGTGTTCACAGGGGTGTTCGCGACACAGGGTTGCGTGCTCGTGAAGTCCGGTCTCAAGCACCTTGGGCTGTTGGCCGACGATGTGCTGCGCGGGCCGCTGCTGTCGGCGAACCCCGCCGAGGCGGCGGCCTTCGCCGCCCTCCTCGACGCCGCCGACCTGTGAGACGCATCGGACGGGGCGGGTCGCACGGGCCGGCTCCGACGGCTAGTCTCGTGGCATGACGCCGATGTTCCTGGACCTGGGCGGCGGGGAAGTCTTCGCCCTGATCGTCATCGCCGTCATCCTGCTCGGGCCCGAGCGTGTGCCCGACCTGGCGCGCAAGGCGGGACGGGTCATCCGGTTCGTCCGGAACATCGCAACCAACGCGACCGAGCAGATCAAGACCGAGTTGGGCCCGGAGTACGCCGACATCAGGCTGGACGACCTCCACCCGCGCAACCTGGTCCAGCAGGTCCTGCCGCCTGGCCTGGCCGACGAGATGACCGCGCTGCGGGGCGACCTTGCCGGCATGCGTTCCGAGATCGACCGGCTTCAACGCGAGGCCACCGGCCTCGCGGCGACCGTGTCCGAACCGCTGTCCCTCGAAGGGCCCGGACCGTCCGTACCGCCCGCGGAATCCGCGACGGCGGCCCCGGCCGAGCAGCGAGACGAGCCGGTCACCCCGGAACCGGAACCCCGGCCCCGGTCGGGGGCAACCTTGCTGGAGTGAGCCGGGTACCCGTCCGGACCCCGCCTGGAGTCATGCGTTAGCATGGATAACATGACAGGCCCCCGCACACCAGTGTTCGTCGCCGCGGTCGCGGCCGTCCTGACCCTGTCGGCGTGCGCCGCCCCCGCGGCTGTGACGCCGCCACCCGCTCCCACGACCACGGCGACGACGAGCACACCACCACCGCCCCCGGCGACGCCGACCCCGGTGCCGGCCACGGTCGACGCGGCGAGCGGCCGCTACCTGTTCTTCGGAGACCTGTTCTTCGGCCGCTACATCAACGACTGGGCGATGGCCAGCCCGCTCGGGTACGCCTACCCGTTCCAGCACCTCGGCGAGTACCACCCCGAGAACTACGACGCGTGGGTCGCCAACTTCGAGTGCCCGGCGGTGGCCGGGGTGCACATGACCAGCGCCGAAATGGAAAACACCCTCACGTTCAACTGCGACCCGGCGTACCTGCCGGAGGTCGCGAAATGGTTCACCGCCGTGGACCTCGGCAACAACCACGCCGACAACCAGGGGGCGGACGGGCTCGCCCAGACGCGGGCGAACCTGGCGGCCAACGGCATCCAGTTCTTCGGCTCGCCCGATCCGGCCCAGCCGCCGAACTGCGACGTGGTCGTGCTGCCGGTCACCGCCACCCTCAGCGACGGTACGACGAAGCCGTACCCGGTGCCCTTCGGCTTCTGCGGCTACGACGGCATCTTCAAGAACCCGACGCCGGCGCAGGTGGCGGAGATCACCACGTACGCCCAGGTCCTCCCCACGATCGCCTGGCCGCACAGCGGCGCCGAGTACAAGTCGGGGCCCGACCAGATCAAGCAGGACCTGTATCGCAGCATGGCCGACGCGGGGGCGGACATGGTGATCGGCAACCACGCGCACTGGGTCCAGACCACGGAGGCCTACCACGGCAAGCTCATCGTGTACTCGATGGGCAACTTCATCTTCGACCAGCAGACCGCCCCCGAGCAGACCCGGTCGGCAATCATCGACGTGACGGCGTCGGTCGACGATCCGGCGCAGTTGGCCGCGTGGTCGGCGATCGCACCCGCCTGCCGGCACGACTTCGCGACGTGCTC
>WQUE01000195.1 GCA_009785885.1 Actinomycetes bacterium | reverse complement strand
CGCCGGAGGTGCCCGAGATCGTTGCGCCGGCGGTGGGGGCCCCGGTCGTTTCCGCGGCTGAGGTGCCGGACATCGTCGCACCGAAGGCGGAGCTTCCGGAGGTTCCGCAGCCCGAGGTCCCGGCGGTCCCGGCGGCCGAGGTGCCGGAGGTTCCGCAGCCCGAGGTGCCGGAGGTCCCGGCGGCCGTCGCGGAGGTGCCCGTGCCCCCGGAGCCGCCCGCCCCGGCCTCGACCATGTCGCCGGACCTGGCGAACCTGCTGGCGGCGGTGTACGACAAGGACCCCAAGCCCGAGGCGCCCGCGCCTGTCGCGCCGGTCGTCGCGCCGGTCGTCCCGCCGGTCGCGGTCGCGACGGAGGCGGGGCCGGAGCCGGTGGCCGCCGGCGAGGACGACCTGCGGGCGGAGCGGGAGCGCCGCCTGGGCACGGTGACGCCGGTGAGCGACGACGCGGAGGTGCCGCCGCTGGTGCGTCCGGACAACGACAGGTTCGTCGGCGGGTTCGGGCTGTTCTGGCTGCGGCTGGTGGTCGCGGCGCTGCTCGGCGCCCGGGCGATCCAGATGATGATGCACCCGCATGCGACAGCGGACTGGTTGGCCACCTATTCCGTACCGGACCCCCTGATCGTGACCTGGTCGGCGGCCGGGGTGATGCTCTTGACGGCCCTGATGCTGGTCATCGGATTCGGCACGCGGCTGTTCGCGGTGATCGTCGCCCTGTACGCGATCGCGTTCCTGGTGTTCGTCCGTTGGGGGGCGTTCAACGTGTTCACCAGCGCGCCGGAGGGCGGCTTCTTCGGTGAGTCGGAACTGTTGCTCGCGGCCATCGGTGTCACGCTCGCGTTCCTGGGCTCGGGCGGCTGGGGGATCGACGCCGCCCGCCGCCTCACGAAGGCGAAGCGCAAGCTCTACAACTGACGTCAACCGGGCTCACCGTTGCGGCCCCGCGTACACCCGATCCGGTACGGGCGCATCGGCGGGGTCACGACCGGGTAGTTCGGCGTCGATCGCGGCGTGGAGACGCCGCAGCGTGTCCTGATCGTGGGCGTCGCCGTACAGGTTCGTGCTGAACGTCAGCCGGTCGCGGAACAGGCTGGCGGCGACCTGGACGTGCGGGCGGTACTTGATGGCGTTGGTGACGACGGCGTCCTGGACGCGTGTGCCGGCGAAGGTGAGCTTGCCCGCATCGATCACGCCGATGTTCGTCATGCACAGGTTGGGGTTGCGCAGGCCCTGGCGGATCGCCTCGTAGCGCTTCCGCGGGGAGCGACGCGCCAGCGACCACAGCCACACGACGGTCTCCATGCCGATGAGGTTGCGTTTCAGGTGGTCCATCTGGGTGTGGACCCGGGCCAGGGTGCCGGTGAACGTCTCCCCCGGCGCCACGTCGATCCGGGTGTTTGCCGTAGACGTGAGGTTGTCGATGGTCGTGGTCGCGCGGCTGCGCAGGTAGCGGCGCATGTCGACCATGATGGGCACGTCCGCGGGCTCACCGTCCACGCAGGGTGTCGCCGCGAGCGCCCGGTGGTACGCGGTCAGGAGGACGTCGTTCACGCTCACGCGCTCGGCGGCACAGTACGCCAGGAGGCGGCCGTAGCGCGCGGACGGGAGCGTGTGGACGAGGATGAACGGTGCGGCGTCCGAACCCGTCCCCAGGGGGAGCGCGGCCGTGCCCGGCCAAGGCAGGTCGCGCAAGCCCCGCAGGATGGCGAGCCTTCGCCGCAGCGTGGTGGCCCCCAGCACGTCGCGGCATCCGCGTTCGGCCTGGTTCAGCGGGCCCGGGACGTACCCCGCCTCGGCGCGTAGCCCGGTGTAGTACGCGGCCAACAGGTAGAGCAGCTGCTTGAACCCGATCGCGTCGCACACCATGTGGTTCGCGGTGGCGGCCAGCGCGTGCCCGTCCTCGCCGAGGCACGCCCGAAGCTGCGGGCCGTTCGCCTCGTCGGTCCGGGACGTGACGAACCGCTGGAAAGCCTCGTCGGTCGCGGCGAGCGACCACACGTCGTCGAGTGTGTACGGGGCGGGCTCCCAGGAGTCGTCGCCGCCGTCATGGTGGTACCGGCTGGACAGCAGCGGCACCGTCTCCATCAGGAGCATCACCGCCCGCGCCATCGCCTCCGCATCGACCGCGTCGTCGAAGTGGATCACGGCGTGAACCTGGTGGTCGTGGAACCCGGTCTCCTCGAACAGGTACTGCATCGTGTCGAAGGGGACGGCCTTGCGTGACTGGTGCTGGGTCATCGGTGTGCTCCGTCAAAGTGGCGGGCGGGGGTGCCCTGGTCATCAGGGTGAATGGCGGGTTGTGAGGACCATTGTCTCACGTGGCCCCCTCGCTCGTGGGGCGCGGCCTCACAGCAGCGTCGTCCCGGACGCCCCGGCGGCGACGCGATCGACGATCGCCTCGATGGCGTACGCACTCGCCTCGCCCAGGTTCACCGTGGCGGGGTCGATGAGCCACTGCACCTGCAGGCCGTCCATGACGGCGATGATCGCACTGGCCGCCTCGACCAATTCAGGTTCCGGTAAGGGATCATGCTCTGGTTGGACGGCGCGCAGCTCGTCCAGGACGAGCCGGCGCAGGCCGGTGAACCGGTCGCGGAAGTAGCCGTATCCGGGGTTGCCGTCGGTGACCGCCTCAGCCGACAGCACAACGTACGTCTGCACGATCCCGGGCCGGGTCATGTTCAGCCGCATCGTGGCGACGAGGTGCCGGAAGAAGTCCAGGCCGTGCACCGCCCGGGTGACCGCGTCGTCGGCCTGGTCGCGGTACGTCAGGACCTCCTGCAGCAGGTTGACCTTCGAGCCGACGTGGTGGAGCACGCCCGCGTGGGTCATGCCGACGCGTTCGGCGACGTCGGCGAGCGTCCCGCCCTTGAAGCCCTTCGTCGCGAACACCTCGGTTGCGGCCTGGAGGATCGCCTGGCGCCGTTCGGCGGTGCCGGCGCGCGGCGCCTGCCGCTTGCGGGGCGGGCCGTCCGACGTGGAAGTCATGGCTGTTATCGTATCGTGATCTTGTACTTACTGACTCGTCGGTAAGTATGTGCGATGATGGAGACGACACAGCGGTCAACGAGGCGGAAGCGAAGCAGAGCCCAGCCATGACATCGATCGACCTCACCCGGCGCCTCGGCGCCCTCGGCCTCGCCGAGAAGACGCGCCTGCTCACCGGGGCCACGGCGTGGCGCCTGGCGAGCGTCCCGGCGATCGGCCTGCGGGCGGTCGTGACGTCCGACGGCCCCGCCGGTGTGCGCGGCACCGGCGAAACCCCTGGTGCTACCTCACTCAGTTTCGCCTGCCCGTCGGCGCTCGCCGCGACGTGGGACACCGGCCTGGCCCGAACCGTCGGACGGCTGTTCGCCCGCGAAGCCCGCCGCCACGGGGTGGATGTGGTGCTCGCCCCGGTCGTGAACCTGCAGCGCACGCCGGTCGGCGGACGCCACTTCGAGGCGGCGTCGGAGGATCCGCTGCTGAGTGGCGACATCGCGTGCGCGTTCATCGAGGGCTGCCAGGCCGAGGGCGTCGGCGTGTGCGTGAAGCACTTCGTCGCGAACGAGTCCGAGACGATGCGCACGTCCTACATCGCGACGCTCGACGAGCGCACCCTCCGCGAGGTGTACCTCGCCCCGTTCGAGCGGGCGTGCCGGGACGCGCACGCCTGGTCCGTGATGGCGAGCTACAACGGGCTGGACGACGGCGTCGAAGTCGCCCCCACGATCGCCCACCACCGCCTCATGCTCGGCATTCTCAAGGGGGAATGGGGCTACGACGGCGCCGTGATCTCCGACTGGACGGCCGCGAAAACCGCCCGGGAACCCGCCCTCGGCGGCCTCGACCTCGTGATGCCCGGACCCGGCGGGCCGTGGGCGGACGGCGCGCTCCAACGTCTCGTCGAGGACGGCCACGTACCCGAGGAATGCGTGGACGACAAGGCCATACGCCTGCTGCGCCTGGCGGAGCGGGTCGGGGCGTTGGGCGCGGACGACACGTCCGTCCCCGCGACGCCGCCCGCCCCACCGCTCGCCGCGGAGGACACCGACGGCCTGCGCCGGCTGGCCGGGGCGTCCATCGTCGTGCTGAAGGACGACGATCACGCGCTGCCCTGGGCGTCCGCGCCCGGCTCGGTCTCCTTGATCGGCCCCAACGCGGTCCGGACGTACGTCCAGGGCGGCGGGTCGGCGCACGTGGACCCGCCCGGCGTGATCACCCCCGCCGGGGCGCTCACCGGCGTCTTCCCCGGCGTTGCGGTGACCGTCGCCGAGGGGGCGACCGCCCGGGTTACACCGCCGTCCCTCGACGTGGTGCGCATGATCGACCCGCGGACGGGCGCGGCCGGGACGGCCCGGCTCGCCGTGCTCGACGCCGCCGGGCGCCTGCTCGGGGAGCACGATCTGGCCGAGGCGGGCGGCCACCTGGAGGACCTGCCCGAGG
>WQUE01000194.1 GCA_009785885.1 Actinomycetes bacterium | reverse complement strand
GCGCCGACGTCCTGTTGTGGATCTCCCCGATCGGCTGGGGCCAGAAGGTCGACCCGTGGGGCGCCAACCGGGCGTGGCCGATGCTGCTGCAAGTACTTCTCGCGCTCGTGCTCATCGCCGTCGCCTGGATGCTGGAGACCCGGCGCGATCTGGGCGCCGGCCTGGTCGCCGCCCGGCCCGGCTCGTCGAAGGCGCTCCGGCTCACGACGACGTCCGTCGGCCTCAGCCTGCGCACCCAGCGGGCCAGCATCATCGCCTGGCTGCTCGGCGTGATGATCATGGGCGACCTGCTCGGCGGCGTCGTGCAGAAGATGGCCGACATGATCGAGTCATCCGGGGCGTTCACCGGCGCGGCGGTGCAGGCGGGGCTCAACGGCACGGTCGCACTCATGGCCGGCATCATGGCCCTCGCGATCACGGCGTTCGCCATCCAGTCGGTGTCGACCGTGCGGGCCAACGAGGAGGCGGGCCTCGCCGAGGCGCAGCTCGCCGGACCGCTGTCACGGACCGGCTGGGCGCTGCGGCGCCTGGCGGTGGCCTTCGTCGTCACCATCGTCGTGCTGGTGGTCGCCGGCGGCATGATGGGCTACGCCTATGTCGCCTCCGGCCAGGGGATCGACCCGTCCTGGCAGACGACCTGCGTGAAGGCCGTCCTCGTCTATCTGCCGGCCGTGGCCCTGCTGATGTCGGTGTTCGTGCTCGGCTTCGGCTGGTGGCCCCGGCAGTGCGTCGCGGTCACCTGGGCGGTGCTGGCGTTGATGTTCATCGGGACGATCGTCGGCGTCGCCACGGGCATCCCGCAGCGCATCCTCGACCTGATGCCGTACCAGGCCCTGCCGGCCATCCCGGCCGTGCCGATGAACTGGACGCCGGTGTTGGTCGAATCGGCGATCGCCGTCGTGTTCACGGTGGCCGGCCTGGCCGGCTTCCGTCGACGCAACGTGCCGGTACTGTGACGTCCCAGAGCCCGGCGCTGCCCACACGGGTGGCGCCGGGCTCGGCTACATTGGAGGACGGAGCAGGGGGGACGTATGGAGGACATCGGACGCGGCAAGCGGGCCAACCGGGCGTACACGCTGGACGACGTGGCGATCGTGCCGTCGCGGCGCACCCGCGGCGCCGAACAGGTGAACCTGGCCTGGCGGATCGACGCGATGAGTTTCGAATTCCCGCTGATCGCCGCGCCGATGGACTCCGTGATGAGTCCCGCGACGGCCATCGAGTTCGGACGGCTCGGCGGCCTCGGCGTCCTCAACCTGGAGGGCCTGTGGACGCGCTACGACGACCCGGAGCCGCTGCTCGCGGAACTGGCCGCGATCCCGGACCAGGCCGGGGCGACGGCCCGCATGCAGCGGCTCTACGCCGCCCCCATCAGGCCGGAGCTGATCGGCGCCCGGCTGGCCGAGGTCCGCGACGCCGGGGTGCCCGTCGCCGGGTCGCTGTCACCGCAGAACGCCCGCGAGTTCGCGGACGTGGTCGTCCGGGCCAACCCGGACTTCTTCGTGATACGCGGTACGGCCGTCTCGGCGGAGCACGTGTCCGACGTGGCCGAGCCGCTCAACCTGAAGAAGTTCATCTACGAGCTGGATGTGCCGGTGATCGTCGGCGGGTGCGCGACGTACCAGACGGCGCTGCACCTCATGCGCACGGGCGCGGCGGGCGTCCTCGTCGGCTACGGCGGCGCGGCCACCTCGACCACGCGGCAGGTGCTCGGCATCGAGGTGCCGATGGCCACGGCGATCTCGGATGTGGCCGAGGCCCGGCGCGACTACCTGGACGAGTCGGGCGGGCGCTACGTCCACGTCATCGCGGACGGCTCCATCGGCCGCTCGGGCGACCTCGTGAAGGCGCTCGCGTGCGGCGCGGACGCGGCGATGATCGGCGTGCCGCTGGCCCGGTCGGTCGACGCCCCCGGCCACGGCTACCACTGGGGTGCCGAGGCGTGGCACGACCCGTTGCCGCGCGGGCGGCGCGTCCACTTCGATCCGGTGGGAAGCCTCGAGGAGATCCTGCTGGGCCCCTCACGGCTGCCGGACGGCACGATGAACCTGGTGGGGGCGCTGCGCCGGGCGTTGGCGTCCTGCGGCTACACCGAGGTGAAGGAGTTCCAGCGGATCGAGCTGGTCATCCGGCACTGAGCCTGGTCGGCCGCGTCACAGTCCGGTGGAGCGGCGGGGCGCGTCGCCGACGCGATGGTAGACGCCCTTGCTGTTCTTCACGCGCTGGCCGTTGTCGTAGGTGTAGCTGTAGTAGCCCGAGTGGTAGTAGTCGCCGCTGGAGCGGCGCCGCGCCATGTTGAGGATGAGGCCCATGACCGACGAGTTGCCCTGCTCGATGCTGTCCATCGTGTCGCGCAGCTGCGGGATCTTCACCCTGTCCGCGCCGACGACCACGAGCGTGCCGGTCGCCAGGGTGGCGAGCAGCGTGGAGTCGGCGACGGGCAGCACGGGCGCGGAGTCGATCACGACCACGTCGTAGCGTTCGGCCGCGTACGCCAGCAGGCGGCGCATCGCCTCCGAACCGGCCATCTCGACCGGGTTCGGCGGGATGGCGCCGAGCGGCAGCACATCGATGTGGCCTGGGCCGAGCTGCTGGATCACGTCCTCCAGGCGGGCCTTGCCGACGAGCACCGTCGTCAGGCCGACGCCGCCCTCCAGGTTCAGGTATCCGGCGATCTTGGGCCGGCGCAGGTCGGCGTCGATCAGCAGCACCCGCTGGTCGTCCTCGGCGAAGCTGAACGCGATGTTGATCGCCGTGATGGACTTGCCCTCCTGCGGCAGCGACGACGTGATCACCAGCACGGGCGCGGCGTCGGCATCCATGGACAGGAAGCCGAGGTTCGTCCGCAACCGCCGGTACTCCTCGGCGACGGGCGACTGGGGGTCGTTCACGACGATGATCGGATCGCGGCCGATCGTCGACGCGTAGGGGATGCGCGCCACCACGGAATGGTCGGTGGCCTTGGCGATGTCCGATTCGGAGCGGACGGAGACGTCCAGCGTCTTGCGCAGCACCGCCTGCCCGATGCCGATCGCGAGCCCCGCCACGATGCCGAGGGCCAAGGTGAGCATCAGCTTCGGGCTGGTCGGGCTGGTCGGTTCCGTGGAGGGTGTGATGATCGTGGCCACGATGGTCGCATTGCCGCTGGAGTCCTTGTTCGCCAGTTCCTTGACGGACTCCTTCAGGCTCTCGGCGATCGCCTGCGCAATGGCGGCGGCCCGGACGGCCCCGCCATCGGTGACCGTGATCTGGATGATCGACGTGTTGGTGGGGATGGAGGTGCTCACGTGCGGCGCGAGCTGCTGCGACGTGCCCCCGAGGTCCCCGTCCTCGATCGCCCGGTCCAGCACCTCCGGCGAGGTGGTGATGAGCGCGTACGACCGGGTCACGCTCGTCGCATAGTTGACACCCTGCACGAGGTCGGACGTCGTCTGGCCCCCCTGGACCGACAGGAAGACCTGGCTGCTCGCGGTGTAGATGGGGGGTGTCAGATACACATAGACGCCGCCCAACACGCCACCCAGCAGGGTCAGGAGAATGATGCTGGGCCAATACTTCCGCAGGACGCCTAACAGGGCGCGGACATCCATGCCGTTCCTTTCCCTGCCGGGACCACCGTCGAAAACCAAACGAATCGCGTCAACGATACCAGGCGCTGCGGTCGGACAACAGATGGTCCCCCGGGACAGGCGCTGATAGCGTGGAACCGTCGGATTTCGCGTTCGAGGTGGGACGGTGTGATGGGTGAGCCTTTTGGGGTGCTGATGGTGTGCACGGGCAACATCTGCCGGTCACCCGCGGCCGAACGTTGGCTGGCCCGGCTGGGGGACGATTCGGTGTCGGTGTCCAGCGCGGGCATCGCCGCGGTGGTGGGCGCCCCGATCCCCCCCGACATGGCGTGGCTCCTCGAGCAGGCGGGCCTGTCCGCGGACGGGCATGGGGGCCGGCAGCTCACGCCGGCGACGATCAGGGCCTCCGATCTGATCCTCACGATGACGACGGAGCACCGGCGCTGGGTCGTGGGCCGCGTCCCGGAGGCCGTGCGGCGGACGTTCACGCTCGTGGAACTGGCGCGGGTCGCGCGGCTGGGCGCCGGTGCGCCGTGCGGGCCGACGACGGCCGACCGATTGCGGGGTCTTGTCGCCGCCGCACCACGAGCCCGGGCCCAGTTGCATCTGGCCGACGACGGGTTCGGCGCCGGCCTCGACGTGCCCGATCCGTTCGGCCGCGGGATGGCCGCCTCGGAACACGCCTTCAGCGCCATCCGCGCGGCGGTGGCCGTCATCGCCGGCCCGCCGGCCGGATAGCGCGGAAGCGGTCACGGTAGACTGACACCTTGTGGCACTCACCATCGGCATCGTCGGGCTGCCCAATGCGGGCAAGTCCACCCTGTTCAACGCGCTGACCCGCAATGCGGCGCCCACGGCCAGC
>WQUE01000193.1 GCA_009785885.1 Actinomycetes bacterium | reverse complement strand
ATGCAGAAGTACGACTGGGACGAGGCCCGTCCGATCCTGGAGCGCGCCAGCGCCCGGGAGACGGCCGCCCGGGTCGCGCTCGGCGAGGTCGCGCGGCGGTTCCTCGCCCAGGCGTTCGGCGTGGCGATCACGAGCCAGGTCGTCGAGCTGGGCGGGATCGGCGTCGACCCCGATCACGAACTGGCCCGTTCCGTCGATCTGCCGCGCATCGATGCCGACCCGGTGCGCTGCCTCGACGGGGCCGTCTCGGCCCGGATGGTCGCGCGCCTCGACGAGGCGAAACGCGACGGCGACACGCTCGGCGGCGTCGTCGAGGTGGTCGCCTGGGGCGTCACGCCGGGGCTCGGCTCGCACATCCAGGGGGACCGCCGCCTCGACGCGCGTCTGGCCGGGGCGCTCATGGGCATCCCGGCGATCAAGGGCGTCGAGATCGGGTTGGGTTTCGAGGCGGCGAGGCGCCCCGGCAGCCAGGTCCACGACGAGTTGACGCCCGCGACCGGCATGCCCGGCGTGCGGCGCCTCGGCGACAACGCCGGCGGTATCGAGGGCGGCATCTCCAACGGCTCGCCCATCGTCGCACGGGCCGCGATGAAGCCCATCGCAACCGTGCCGCGGGCCCTGCGCACCGTCGACGTCGCCACCGGCGAGGCCGCGCAGGCCCACCACCAGCGTTCGGACGTGTGCGCCGTCCCGGCGGCCGGGGTGATCGCCGAGGCGATGATGGCGCTCGTCCTGGCCGAGGCGGCGTGCGAGAAGTTCGGCGGGGACGCTCTGCTGGAGGTTCAGCGCAACCATCACAGCTACCTGGCCCGCTTGCGCGAGCGCGGGCTGGAGTTGGTGCCGTGACCGGCGCGCCGCGCACGGTCGTGCTCGTCGGACCGCCCGCCAGCGGCAAGACCACCGTCGGACGGGCGCTGGCCGCCTGTCTCGGCCTGCCGTTCACGGACGTGGACTCCCTTGTCGAGGCACGGTCGGGCCGTTCGATCCCGGATGTGTTCGCCACGCAGGGCGAGGCCGCCTTCCGGGCGCTGGAGGCGGACGCGGTGGCGGAGGCGCTGGCGGGCGGCGGGGTCGTCGCCCTGGGCGGCGGGGCCGTGGAGACGCCGGCGGTGCGCGCGGCGTTGGCCGGCCTGCCGGTCGTGTGGTTGACGGTGAGCCGGGACGTCGCGCTGGCCCGGGCGGCCGGGGGTTCGCGCCCGCTGCTCGCCGGAGACGATCCCGCCGCGGCGTGGCAGCGGCTGGTGGACGCCCGCGAGCAGTGGTATGGCGGCGTCGCCACGGTGCGCCTGGACACCACGACGCAGACCCCGGACGCCCTGGCGCAGGCCGTGGCACTCGAATTGCAGGAGAGGGACGCATGAGGACGATTCACGTACGCACCCAGCAGCCGTACGACGTGGTGATCGGGGTGGGCGCGCTCGACCGTCTGCCGGAGGCGCTCGGCGGGGCGTCCCAGGCCGCGGTGATCTTCTCGTCCGCGCTGGCCGTGGCCGCGCGCGAGGTGGCGCGGCGGTGCGAGGCGGCGGGGGTGCGTCCGTGCCTCGTCGAGGTGCCGGTGGGGGAGGCGGCGAAGACGACCGGGACGCTCGACGCCTGCTGGCGGGCGCTCGCGCGGGCGGATTTCACACGCTCCGATGTGGTGATCGGCGTCGGCGGCGGCGCGACGACGGACCTGGCCGGGTTCGTTGCGGCGACGTTCCTGCGCGGGTGCGCCTGGATCGCGGTGCCCACGTCCGTCCTGGGGCTGGTCGACGCGGCGGTCGGCGGCAAGACCGGCGCCGACCTGCCGGAGGGCAAGAACCTGATCGGCGCGTTCTGGGAGCCGCGTGCCGTGCTGGCCGACCTCGACCTGCTCGCGGGCCTGCCCGCCGACGAGGTGTCGTCCGGGCTGGTCGAGGCGGTGAAGATGGGTTTCACGTCCGACCGGCGCATCGTCTCGTCCGTGCTCGATGATCCGGCGGAGGCGCTCGATGTCACCAGCGAACGGTTCCTGGACGTCGTCGCCCGGGCCGTCCGCGTCAAGGCGGCGGCCGTCAGCGACGACCTGCGGGAGAAGACCAGCCAGGTGGGTGGGCAGATCGGGCGCGAGGTGCTCAACTACGGCCACACCCTCGCTCACGCCATCGAGACCCACGAAGGCTACACGTGGCGGCACGGCGTCGCCGTCGGCGTCGGGATGGTGTACGCGGCCGAACTGGCCCGGCTGACCCTGCGGCTGTCCGAGGCGACCGTCGACCTGCACCGGCAGGTGCTCACGGCGCTGGGGCTCCCGACCGCGTATGACGGCGCCACGTTCGAGGAGGTGCGGGCGCTCATGGCGCGCGACAAGAAGACCCGCGGGGCGCATCTGCGGTTCGTCCTGTTGCGTGCCTTCGGGGAGCCGACCATCTTCCCCGACCCGCCCGAGGACGCCCTGCGGGCCGCCTATGCGGCCATCGCGCCCTGGTGAGGTGGGCGCGGTGTCGTCCAAGGTGTTGTCCACAAGGGCGCTTGTGTTGTCCGATGTGCCCTCGGTGTTGTCCGTTGGCCGGTAGGGGCCTTCTTTGTGCTCGTGTTGTGGTAGAGAAGACAGTGCAGTGATCCGCAGGGATGCGGATGCCGCGGATGACCCACCCCCGTAGCCCACCCCCGTAGGAAGGATTCCCCCGATGAACCCTGGTGGTGCCGGCGCTGGCCGGCGATGGTCCCTGCTGTTGGTCGTGGCGGTTGCGGTTGCGGTCGTGGCGGGCGGTTGTTCGCCGCGGAAGCAGCCCGTGACGCCGTCCACGCCCCCGACCCCGTCCCTGTCGGCGATCACGCCCCGGCCGGCGACGACCTCGGTGGGCGTGACGCCCCCGGTGACCACGTCCAGCACGGGCACCCCGACCCCGTCCGTCGACCCGCTGTACCAGCGGGCGGACGAGGTGTACCGGACGTACTACAACGCCTGGAACACGGTCCGCGCCACTGGTGCCGATGAACTGCCAGCGGACATGGCGGCGGTCCTGACTGGCGACGGGGCAGCACTTCTGGCCGAAGTCGTCAAGGGCAACAAGGATGACGGCTTGCACTATGGTGACACTCCGCAGTTCACCCTGCTCTGGACGAGGCCGTACGCGGGCGCTTGGCCGAAAAACACGGCGGTTGCGGTGGAGTCTTGCGAGAAGATCCATGGAGACGCCTACGACGGCGACGGTCAGCTGTTGTATGCGGGCGACACCTTTTGGAGCTATCAGGCGTTCATGCAATTCAAGAACGTCACGCGACTGGTTATCTTCTCTATTGATGGAGGGTTGGTGGATTCATGTCCCGCGTGAGGAGGATGGCAGCAACTTTGGCTGCGACGATTGCGGTTTTCATGCTCGGATCGAGTCTGGTGGCACCGGCGAGGGCCGCTACGGAATCATGCAAGACGTTTGGTGGCACTCGCCAGGTTTGTACGGGCGTCCTGGATGACGGAACGGTGTACACGTACTCCAAGAAGCTGGTGGTGATTCGGCCGGGCAGCATCTTGCCGGGGCAGGACACGAGTAATCAGTGTCTGGTGTTCGAGCCGACGCCGGGGTCGGGCATGTGCTCGTACACGTGCTATGCGAAGGCGTATCCGTTGATGTACCGGCATCCGGAGGCGATGTTCCCGTGTGATGATCCGCCGCCGGTGTCGAGCTTGCCGGGGGGCAAGCCGGTGATCGAGACGGTGTATGAGGCGGTGGCGAAGCTGAAGCTGCCGGATGGGACGCCGGTGATTTCTCCGGATCCGATGAGGAACGAGTGGCACATGCTGGCGGTGAATTATCCGATCTGGTTGTCGACGAACGCGGATGCGTCGATGTCGGCGAGTGTGACGCAGGACGGTATCCGGGTTTCAATGACGGCGACGCGGGGTACGACGAAGTTTCATCTGGAGGCGCCGGGGCGGGACAAGTACGGGCATGATGATCGTCGTTATGACGTGACGTGTACGAGCATGGCGAAGCGGTTGCCGCGGGAGACCCCGGCGGATAAGCCGTCGCCGGATTGTGGGGTGGTGATTAAGCATGTGGGGGAGTATGAGGTGAGCGCGGTGACGACGTGGCATGTCGATTGGACGGCGGATGCGTATTCGGGCCGGTTCGATGTGACGCGTGAGGCGGCGATGGCGGGTACGTTGACGATCGACGAGTTGCGTGCGGTGATCGTCGGCTACGGCGACCCGACGGAAACGGCTGGGGGGTAGGGCATGGTTCCCCTGGTGAAGCCTGGTGGTGCCGGCGCGGGCCGGCGATGGTCCCTGCTGTTGGTCGTGGCGGTTGCGGTTGCGGTCGTGGCGGGCGGTTGTTCGCCGCGGAAGCAGCCCGTGACGTCGTCCACGCCCCCGACCCCGTCCCCCTCGTCCCTCACGCCCCGGCCGCCGACGACCTCGGTGAGCGTGACGCCCCCGGTGACTACGTCCAGCACGGGCACCCCGACCCCGTCCGTCGACCCGCTGTACCAGCGGGCGG
>WQUE01000192.1 GCA_009785885.1 Actinomycetes bacterium | reverse complement strand
ATGACGTTCGGGGAGTTCATCGCGTTCTACAAGGTGCAGCGCAGCGAGGGGCTGGTGCTGCGGTACCTGTCGGACGCGTACCGGGCGCTGCGGCAGACCGTCCCGGAGACGCTGCGAACCCCCGAACTGGAGGAGCTGACCGACTGGTTGGGGACGATGGTGCGCCTCACCGACTCCTCGCTGCTGGACGAGTGGGACGAGCTGGCCCATCCGGGCGCCGCCCCCGCCGAGGCGGCGGCCCGGGCCGAGGCGGCGGCGCACCCGCTGACCGGCAACCCGGCGGCGTTCCGGGTGCTGATCCGCAACGCCCTGTTCCGGCGGGTCGCGCTCGCCGCCGCGGACGACGTCGACGCGCTGGACGAACTGGAGGCCGAGGCGGGCGCGGTCTGGGCGGCGTGGGCCGGTTCCGATTCGGATGCGGACGCACCCTGGGGTGGGGACGACTGGGACGCCGCGCTGGGCGAGTATTGGGACGAGCATGCCTCCATCGGGCTGGACGCCGACGCCCGCGGGCCGGGTCTGTTCGTGCTGGACCGGACACGTCCGGACCGGTGGGCCGTCCGTCAGATCCTCGCCGACCCCGCCGGCAACCACGACTGGGCGATCACCGCCGAGGTCGACCCTCAGGCCAGCGACGCCGCCTGGCGGTGCGTCCTGCGGGTCACGGGCGTCGGGCGTCTGGACTAGCAGTGGACTAGCAGTCGCAGTACTCGTGATAGCCCAAGGCGCAGGCCGCGGCGGCGCGGGACTGCTGCAGGGGCGACAGGGGCTCCGGGTAGGGACAGGTGCGTCCCGGCGGTGGCGGGATGGTCACCGTGTGGTCGGGCAGGGGCCAGATCTGGGTCGGCAAGGGCGCGGGCTCCGGCACCGGCGCAGGCTGGGTCTGCACCGGCTCGGGCTCCGGCACGACCACCGGCACGGGCGTGATCATGAACGTGTGATGCCCGGTGGTGTTGACCCGGGCGAGCACGTCCGACAGCTTCGCGGCGGCGAGGTCGCCGTGCCCGGCCAGCGCCTCCAGCACCAGCGACCCGAGCGGGCTCACCCCGGAGGCACCGGCACTCGGCAGCAGGCATCCGATGCCGGCCGTGACGAACGCGGCCGCATCGGCGGGGGCGATCGCCTCCGCCGTGAGCCCGGCCGTGGAGCCGAGCGCGGCGGCGATGCACGTCCCCAGGCCCGCCGGATCGACCAGCGCCGACCGGAGCCCGTACGTCGCCCCGAGGTTCGTCAACCCGAACACCAGGGCCGTCATGAGCGTCGCCCCGGCGTGGGTGTCCAGGGTCACGATGCCCGGGACGGCGCCGAACGTCAGCGTCAACGTCGCCCCCGGATAGAGCATCGCCCGTCCCCCGGGGGAGTTCAGGAAGGCGACGACCGCGGACGCCTCGGCCGGCAGACCCGCGTCCGGACTCAACTGGCCGCGCGGCGACGTCGCCACGGTGTAGGCCATCCCGTTCGGCGACGTGATGGATAGCGCCACCGAGCCGCCGCCGCTCACGCACGGGAAACCGGACCCGTCGAGCCCGCTGATCGTGTAGGCCACGCCGCTCACCGTCAGGGTGCCGTCCGACCGGTAGCAGCTGGGCGCGTCCTGCGCCAGGTCGAGGTGCTGCTGCACGGAGGCGACGAGCGCATCCGCGACGGCGCCCAGGTCCAGGGTCGCCGCCCAGTAGGTGGCCACACGGTCGACGCCGGCCGTCGCGGCGCCGTTCCCGTCGAGCGTCGCCGACGCGTACGTGTGCGTGCCGTCGGTCGCCTGCGTCGCGACGAGGAACGCGGTGTCAGGGCCCGCCGCGTCCGCCGGAAGCGGAAGAGCGACCTGGAGGGGCTGGGACGGGGCGACGCCGGCGTCCGTCACGACGACCAGCGCCAACGGGGCGACGGCCAGGCCGGCGATCGAGGTCGCCTCGCTGGGGGCGTCGTCGTTCTTCACGACGGCGGCACGCAGCACCGTGCCGGCTGGGAACGCCCCGGCCGGGATGACGATCGTCGCCCCGCCGGGCACATCCAGCGTGTCGCCGGCCGCCGGCACGGCCATGCGCGCCCCGGGCTCGCACGTCGAGACGACCGTCGCGCTCCCCTTCTTCGTCACCCCGGTGACAAGGCGGAACAGCGGACCGTACGCCTTCGTGGACCCGACGAGCAGGTCACCCGGCGCCAGGCCCGGCGCACCGGAGAAGGTGAGGGTGTCGTCCGCGACCGCCGCGATCTGCTGGGCCTGGTAGGGCAGGAGGGGCGTCAGCACCGGCGGATCCACGACCGCGCCACACAGGACGGGCCGGATGCCCTTGGGGGTCTGGAGCGTCCGGGACGCGTGGGACGTGCACGCGGTCAGCGGCAGGACGAGGGCAAGCAGGCCGGCAACGACGGCTATGCCCGCTCCATGACCCCTCATGCGGCCACTCTACAGAAAGGGCCCCGTCTCCACGACTCGCTGGACACACATGCCCGTCCCGGAACCCCGGGTGTCCGCGCCAGACTATTTCGCGCGCTCCTGCGTTCGCGGCCTATAATATGGCGGTGACAGCGTGCTCCGCCACCGCTGCCGCGACTTGCCGAGACCATGCCGCGATGCCGCCAACGGACGGTGCGAAGAAGGATGTCATCCATGACGGAACCCATGTCCCACGCGCAGGCCCAGGCAGCCCTGCGCGACCCCTCCACCCCGGGCGCCACGCTGCAGACCATCGTCGCGACGGATCCGGCCTCGTGGGCGCAGGTCGTCGCCCACCCGAACGCGTACGACGCCCTGCTGGACTGGCTGGACCGCCACGGGGACGAGACCGTCCGCGCCGCGATCGTCGCCCGGCGCCGGGGAGGCGTCGCGGCGGCCGCGGCGGCCCTCTCCACCCCGACCGTCCCCATCGTCGCCCCCGCACCGGTCGCACCCAAGCCGCCCGTCGTCCCCAGGGCGCCGGTGTCCCCCTGGGTGCCCCCGGCCGGTCCGACCGCGGCGCTGTGGGATCTCGGCGCGCCCCGCAAGCCCGCACCCGTCACCCCGCCGCAGGCGCCGTTCGTCCGTCCCACCCCGGCCGCGCCGTCGGCGGTGCACGTACCACCCGTCCAGCCCGTGGCACCGCAGGCGGCGTACGTCCCACCCGCACAACCCGTCCAGCCCGTGGCACCGCAGGCGACGTACGTCCCACCCGTCCAGCCGACGCCGGAACCCGAACCGGCGGCGGTGCCGGCGACGAAACCCCGGGCCGCGGCCGCGTCCGATCCGCTCGCCGCCGCGAAGGCCTGGATCGCCCGGGAACCGAAACTGGCGATTGCGGCCGGCCTCGTGGCGCTGCTGGTCGTCATCGCGATCATCGTGGTGATCGTGGCCGTGAACGCGCGGCACTCCACGACGAACGCGCCCGCGACAACACCGACCAGCGGGGCGTCGTCGTCCTCGCCCGTCGGCAGCACCCCGCCGGGGTCGAGTGCATTCGACCAGGCCGTCCTGGGCTTCGACGACGCGCAGACGGCGCTGGCCGACGCGATCGGCCGCGCCCAACCGCTCGCCGCGCTGCCCGCCGCCGACCAGTTGGCCGATCCGGGCACCTGGCAGGCGCTGGCGTCGGCGCTGACCACCGCCCAGGCCGCCGTCGGGTCGGCCCCCGCCATGGCCCAGGATCCGGCGGGGATCGCCGCCCAGGTGACAACGCTCAACGACCAGGCGAGGAAGGCCTCGGAGGCGGCCGCGGCGCTGGACGCCGCCACGGTCACGGCCACGACCGGCCAGGTGGCGGCGGCCGAGTCCGTCCTGACGACGGCGATCACCGAGGCGCAGACGGCCACCACCGGACTCTCGCCCAACAAGTACCAGGCAACGAACAAGCCCTACGCGAAACTCCAGGCGGACATCACCTCCGCGCAGGCGGCCCTGGCCGCACTCGCCACCGTCGACCCGGCGAGCGTCGGCAGTTCGGCGAACACGTGGAAGACCACCCTGGAGGGGGACGTGAAGGCGCTCCAGGACGCGCTGAACGGTTGCGGCGGGGTCCTGCTGCCCGACGGCGTCGACCAACGGGCCTGCGGCGGGACTCCCGGCGGGGCGACCACCCCGACGGGCGTGACCGTGAACGGTGACGCCGTCTCGATCTTCCAGATGCCGTCCGGGAACATCGCCTGCAGCGCACCGGTCGGATCGGCCACCGCGGCCTGCGAGATCAACAATCACAGCTGGCCGATTCCCGCCGGCCTCGGCAGCACGTGCAGCGGCAACGGCTGCGGGACGACCATCGGCCTGGCCGGCGGCGGCGTCGTGGCCGTGAACCAGACCATGCCGACCACCTGGGGTCTCATCGCCTCGACCGGGACGGCCATCATGTCGTTGGCGTACGGCCAGACCGCCACGTTCGGCACCGCCGCGTGCCTGAGCGCCCAGGACGGGGTGACGTGCTGGGATACGGGCACGCACCACGGCTTCAAGATGTCCACGCAGGCCTTGATCACCTGGTAGGGCGCCCGTCCGGC
>WQUE01000191.1 GCA_009785885.1 Actinomycetes bacterium | reverse complement strand
GTGGAGGCGTCGCCTAGTCGGTCTATGGCGCCCGCCTGCTAAGTGGGTTGAGGGGAAAACCCTCTCGCGGGTTCGAATCCCGCCGCCTCCGCCCTTGCGGCATCGACGATGCCGCGTCGAATCCCGCCGCCTCCGCTCCTTGCGGCATCGACGATGCCGATGATTGCCGCCACGGGGATTCGAACCCGGGAGCGTACACAACCCGTCGCGATCGTCGTGTGAGCAGGTCGGTTTCACGATCGTGTCGGCTTGTGTGCGCGGAACCGTCCCCCAGGGCCTCCTAGGGCGACGCAACCCGGCGCGATCGTCGCCGGAGGTCTCCGGACGAACGATCGGGACGGGTTGTGTCGTGTCCACCAGGGGATGTGCCCGGATGGCCAGGTCGAGGAGGGCGTGGTGGGCGTCGGCCGCCTTGTCGCATGGATGGTCGTCCGGGGTGGGGACGGCACGGCCGCGCTGATGCCACGCTGCGCCGGCCCGCCTCTGGTGGGGCGTGGTCGTTCACGCGAGCCTCTACACTGGCTGGCATGGATGATCGTGCGGGCTTCAGGAAACGGTGGCTGAAGGCGTTCGCGCTGATCGCGGGCGCGGACGTGGTCATCGTCGGCATCCTCGTCGTGATGTCCCGCTACGGCGGGCTGGGCGAGATCCGCAACCTGTGGCTCGTGATCGTCATCCTCGTCGCCGGGTCCGTGGGGTACGCCACGCTGCGGGCCTCGCGCCCCTACCCCGGCCAGGACGCAACCCCGCCGCCGGTCGCCGTCGCCCGGATCGACGCGCCGCTGGAGCGCAAGACGAGCCGCCGGGCTCGTCCCTAACCATTCGTTTCGTCCAGACAACAGAAGAGAAGGAGGGCCGGACGATGGCGCCCGATCCAATCCCCACGCCGCTGCGCGTCGCCGTCGGGGCGCTGCTGACCCCCGAGGAGGCCGCCGGGCTCGCCGCCGCCGATCCCCGGATCGAGGTGCTGTACGAGCCGGACCTCTACCCGCCGCAGCGCTTCGGCAGCGATCTGTACGGCCCCGCCGACTGGCGCGGCACGCCCGACCAGGTGGAGCGGTTCCTCGCGCTGTGCGGCCGGGCGCACGCGCTGTTCGGCCTGCCGCACGACAGCCCGGCGCTGCTGCGGCGGGTCGCCCCGGCCAATCCGGACCTGTTCTGGGTGCACACCGTCGAGGCCGGCGGCGGCGCGAAGATCCGGGCCGCGCGTCTTGCCCCCGAGGACCTGGAGCGGCTGACCGTGACCACGTCCGCGGGCGTCCACGCCCGTCCCCTCGCGGAGTTCGCGCTGCTCGGCGTGCTCGCCGGCGCGAAAACCCTGCCCCGGCTGCAGGCGGACCAGCGCGCGCACCTCTGGGGCGCGAAGCGCCCGCTGGGGCAGGTCGCGGGCATGACGGTCGTCGTCGTCGGCATGGGCGGCATCGGGCAACAGGTCGCGGCGCTGCTGCTCGGCCTGGGCGCCACCGTGATCGGCGTGAACCGCACGGCGAAGGACGTCCCCGGCGTCGAGATGCACCTCACCCCGGACCTGCCCGCGGTCGCCCGCCGGGCGGACGCCCTGGTCAACTGCCTGCCCGGCACACCCGGCACGGACAATCTGATCGGCGCGGACGTCCTGGAGGCGACGCGTCCCGGCTGCATCGTCGTGTCCGTCGGGCGGGGCACGTGCCTGGACGAGGCGGCGCTGATCCGGCTGCTCGCGTCCGGACATGTGGGGTACGCCGCCCTCGACGTGACGGCGTCCGAACCGCTGGATCCGTCCAGCCCCCTGTGGGACATGCCGAACGTCCTCATCAGCCCCCACACGGCCTCGGTCACGTCCGACGAGACGCCCCGCACCCTGGCGCTGTTCCTCGACAACGTCGCCCGGTGGTACGACGGGCGTCCCCTGCGCAACGTGATGAACAAGGAGCTGTTCTACTAGGCAGGCGTCCCACAGCCCGGGCACAACCGGGGACGGTAGCATGAATCGCATGCGGCTCGACCCGGAGGACTATGCGTTCCTCGCCTCGTACTCGCCTCAGCGCGTCCGCAAGCTGGCGGTGCGCCTCGGCGCCGCGTGCAAGGGGCGGCTGCTGTCGGTCGTGATCGGGCTGGCGTTCACCGTGTACCTGTGGTTCCGCATGGGCAAGCCGCAGGGGTGGACGGGCGTGACCGGGACCGTGCTCGGGCTGTTCGTCGCGGGGTTCGTCCTCGTGGTCGCCTCGGGCGTGGTGGCGGGGTTCCGCGCCGGGACGAGCGGACGCGGCACGGGCCTCGTGCTGCACGGCACGGTGCTGCTCGGCGGGGCGTTGCCCCTGGTCGGCCTGTGGTTCGTGTGGGTGAAGATCCACGGGCTCCTCGGCCTGGTGGACGACGCGGGCGGCAGTCCGGGGTGGTTCAAGGTCGTCGTGTGGACCTGGTGCGCGCTGCTCGGCGTGCTCGCCCTGGTGTGGGTGGCCGCGGCCGTCCTCACGGCGATCTGGGCGCGGCAGCCCCGGTCGCTCGGGTGGATCGCGCGCCAGTTGAGCCAGGCGGCGGCGGTCGCCGGTTTCGCGGCCGTGTTCGCGACCGCGCTCGGCCTGGTCGCCGTCCGGAAATGGGTGAACGGGCTGGACGAGTCCGTGATCGCGGCGTCCGGCTGGATGGCCGACCTGGCGATGTGGGGCCTCATGGCGTGGATGGTGCTGACGATCGTGCTCGTCGCCGTCGGCGCGCTCCAGGCGGCGGACGCGATCGTCTTCGCCGGGACGCTCGTCGCCGCCCCGGCCCTGCGTGTCGACCCGTTGGGCCTTGTCATCGACGATGCCGGACGTCCGACGCGCGTGACCTGGCCGCAGGTGAACGCACTGCTCGCGAAGGCCCACTCGCCCCAGCCCGGTCCCGAGCTGTGGCTGAAGCGCAACGGCGGGCCCGACTGGCTCGTGCCGCTGGGGTTCCTCGACTGCCTGCCCGGCAGCATCGACTCCGCGATCAGGGCGCACACGGGCAACCGGCGCACCCTCGACGTCGCCCGGCTCAGCCGCATCTGGTAGGCGCGGGGCTCAGTCCGCGTGCCGGTAGATCTCCGAGCGGTGCCCGAGGTCGAGCGCCAGGACGACCAGCCGTCCGTCCTGGATCTCCGCGATCACGCGATAGTCGCCGATGCGGTAGCGCCAGTATCCGGCCAGGCGTCCGGACAGGCCTTGGCCCCGGGCGCGGGGCTGGCCGGAGGCGATGACGGCATCCATGTACCGGCGGACCCGCCGGGCGATTGTCCGGTCCAGCTTGCGCATCTGGTCGGCGGCGACCGGGGCGTACTCGACGCGCCACACGGCTACAGCCCCAGTTCGGCGTAGAGCTGCTCAGCCGGGATCGTCTTCTTGTCGCTCGCCTCCCAGGCGGCGACGACCTCCTGGGCCCAGAAGGTCTCCTCCAGATCGTCCAGATATTCTTCGATGGCGGCCCGGGCGTAGAACGACTTCGTCCGGCCCGTGCGCCTTGCAAGGCGGTCCAGACGGGCCTCGGTCTCCTCCGGCAAGCGCAGCGACAGCATGGCGGCCTCCTGTCATACATGTGTGACGTTCAGTCTACTCCGGCGGCGCCCAGCGGTGCGGGTTCCCGGTCAGGCCGCCTCGACCGGCCAGCGGCCGCGCCGGTACGACGGCGGGTACGGGGCGTCGTCGGGGGCGATGCCGAGGACGTGCGCGGCCCACTGCGGCCAGGCGGGCATGCGCAGGCCGGCGCGTCCGATCTGGATCGCCGCGACGCCGCCCTCGTCGAGGATCCGCTGGGCTTGGGCGGGTTCGGTGATGAGTCCGACAGCGGACGTGGGCAGGCCCCCGGCGCTCGCCTGGCGGGCCAGCGGGACCTGGTAGCCGGGCCCGATGCCCGTGATCGACGCCGGGACGTTGCCGCCCGAGGACACGTCGAGGAAGTCCACGCCGTGCTCCTTCAGCTGCCCGGCGAGGCGGATGGTGTCGTCGATCGTCCAACCGCCGTCGACCCACTCGGTCGCCGAGATGCGGACGAACAGCGGCTTGGACGCCGGCCAGACGCTCCGCACGGCGTCGATCGTTTCCAGCAGGAAACGGGTACGTCCGGCGAAGCTGCCCCCGTATTTGTCGGTGCGGTGATTGGTCAGCGGGGACAGCGTCTCGGACAGCAGATAGCCGTGCGCGGCGTGCAACTCGACCACGTCGAAACCGGCCTCGTCGGCGCGCCGGGCGGCCGCGGCGAACGCAGCGGCGATGGCGTGCAGGTCGGCGACGGTGGCCTCGCGCGGGACCGCGTACCCGGGGAACGCGATCGGCGACGGCGCGACCGTCTCCCAGCCGCCCTCGGCAGCCGGGACCGTCCCGGGCTTGCCGACCATCTCCGAGTACGCCGAGGCCTTCCGGCCGGCGTGCCCCAGCTGGATGCCCATCGCGGCGCCCTGCGCCCGGACGAACGTGACGACGCGCGCCCACGCGTCCCGTTGTGCATCGTTCCACAGGCCGCAGCAGTTGGG
>WQUE01000190.1 GCA_009785885.1 Actinomycetes bacterium | reverse complement strand
TCGGACGTGTCCGCGCTGGACGACCCGGGCTGGATGGCCCTGTTCCCCCGCATCCCGGTGACGCTCGGGCACGAGAACGCCGGCGTGATCAGCGAGGTCGGTGCGGGCATGGACCACTGGAAGGTCGGCGACCGCGTCGGCCTGGCCCCGGTGATGCCGGACGGTGACGCGATCGGCTACGGCGCGTGGGATGGCGGCTACGGCCCGAAGCTGCGTGCGACCGACGCGAACCTGGTGAAGCTTCCGGACGAGGTGCCGTTCGATCTTGGCGCGCTGGCGACCGACGCCGGGCTGACCGCGTACCACGCCCTGGTGGCTGTGGGCGGGGCACGTGCGGGCATGAAGGTCGGGATCATCGGTCTCGGCGGCCTGGGCTACGTGGGTGCGCGGGTGGCCGCGCTGATGGGCTGCGAGGTGTACGGCGCGGATGTCGCCGCGGCGCCGCGGGCGCTCGCCGATGAGATCGGCCTGACGGGCGTCGCGGAGTCCATCGAGGCATTCGCCGAGGCGAAGCTCGACCTGATCGTCGACTACGCCGGCTTCGGGACGACGACCGCCCAGGCCCTCACCGTGCTCGCCGAGTTCGGCACGCTCGTGCAGGTCGGCATGGGCAAGTTGGAGTCGACGATCAGCACGTATCCGCTGATCATCAACCAGTTGTCCATCCGTGGCTCCAAGTCGGGCACGAAGGAGGACCTCGCGGCCCTGTACGACCTGATGAAGTCCGGCGACCTCAAGCCGCCGATGAACCTCATCACGCAGGCCGACATTCCCGACGCGCTCGACAAGCTGCGCGTCGGCGGGGTCGTGGGCCGTTTCGTGGCCATGTACGAGGACTGAGCTTCCCCCGCTGCACCGTGCGGCGGCCCGGGCATTCGGCCCGGGCTGCTGTGCGGCGGGCGGCGTGACGCCTCCGCCGCGCGGCGCGAGGGGAGACCCGGCAGAATGACGGGCATGGCCGAACAGGTTGACGGTGGCGGCGTGACGCCGGTCGCGGCGATCCGGGCGCGCCCCCGGATGTACGTCGGTGACGCCGGCCCTGAGGCGCTGTGGCGACTCGTCCGGATCGTCCTCGACTATTGCGTGGGGACGGACGGGCCGATCCCCAGTGGCTCGCAACACGTCAGGATCGCGCTGCTGTCCGATGGTGGCCTCGACATCAGCGGCGACGGATGCGGCCTTCCCGCCGGGCCGAGCGGGCATGACGGTCGCGAGGACGAACCGTGGCTGACGTTGGCGTTCACGTCGCTGTGGGGCGGGCGCGTGTTCCCTGGCAGCGGCCTGGCCATCGTGAACGCGTTGTCGCACCTGCTGATCGCGTCCGTCGACCAGGGGAACGACACCTGGACGGTGCGCTTCGAGGACGGCGAGCAGGATGGCCCCCTCAGCCACGGCACCATGATCGGCGCCCATCCTGCCCGGGGGACGAGCATCGTCTTCTGGCCACGTCCGGAGATCGTCGGTGGCGGCTTCGATCGCGCCGCATTCGATGCGCACCTGGAGGCCTACATCGCCGGGCACGCCGGTGTTGCGTTCAGCGTCACGGACTACGACACCGGCGCGTTCGATGCGGCGACGTCCGGGGCGACCCGGGCCGTCATCCGCATGGTGGGAGGGGCCGTGAACGCGGTGTCGACCGAGTTGGTGGTGCTCGACCTGCGTGTCCGGGCCGCTGTGGACGACCTGCGTGGTCTCCTCGCCGTGGAGGCCGTGATCGATGGCTACTGCATGTGTTCGGGGCAACTGGCTGTCGAGTTCCTTGACGAGGCGGGTGGGCGTCTCGCGTATGCCACGATCCACCATGGCGCGCACCTGCGCTGGTCGGGTTGGAGCGGCGACGGCATGCTGGCTGACGGTCCGGCGCTGGCGGCATGGCTGGTTGCCCACGGCGTCCCTGATCCCGAGACGCTCCGGCGAGACGAGACGAGGTACTCGGTGTTCCTGGACCAGTCGGACGTTCCGGACGCCGGTCTCCTCCAGAGGGTGCACCGGCATCTGGCGATCGGCATCCAGGAAGCGCGCCGCCTCATCCGGGCCGGCGATGTCCTGTATCGCCAGGGCCAGGCCGTCGAGGTGTACGCCACCAGGCGCGAGCTTGACGAGGCCGGCCATGCCTATCACATCGCACCGGAGTTCCCCTACCCCGCAGGCCGACCGGCTGTGCGCGAGTCGTACCAGCAATCGCCTGCCAAGGCGCCCCGCCGGACTGTGGCATGAGAAACGCGCCGCAAACCCCCGGTTTGGGCGCCGCAAGTACTACCAGCATCCGCGGGGGACGTCCGGGAGGCGATCCCTGGTACGAGTTCCGCCGCGGGCGGACGCCGCTGCCGGCCGCAGTGGGCACCTCGACGCTCATCACGCGTCCGGGGTGCCGGTGTGTGTGTGCGCGCGCGCCTCGCGTTTCCTGCTACTTTGTTGAAGCCTGCCGTATGACCGCCCGGAGAGGACCCCGCCGATGACGCAACCCCGCTGGGACGAGCGCCTTGACCGCCTGCGATTCGGCCGGGAGCACCTGAAACTCCTGGTCGGGTCGGGGATCGGTTGGGCGCTGGACGCGATGGACGTCGGGCTGATCTCGTTCGTGATGGCGGCGCTGGCCGTCCAGTGGAAACTGGGGTCGGGGACGCTGTCCTTGATCGGGTCCATCGGTTTCGTCGGGATGACCCTGGGCGCGTCGGTGGGCGGCCTGCTGGCCGACCGGATCGGGCGCCGGCACACGTTCTCCCTGACGCTGCTCGTGTACGGCGTGGCGACCGGGGCGTCGGCCCTTGCCGGCGGCGTGGCGGCCCTGATCGCCCTGCGGTTCCTGGTCGGCGTCGGATTGGGGGCCGAACTGCCGGTTGCGTCCACGCTGGTGAGCGAGTTCGCGCCCCGGCGCATCCGGGGACGGATGGTCGTCGCGCTGGAGTCCTTCTGGGCGCTCGGCTGGATCATGGCGGCCCTGATCGGCTACCTCGTCGTCCCCGCGTCCTCGAACGGCTGGCGGTGGGCGCTCGCGGTGGGCATCGTGCCGACGGTGTACGCGGTCGTCGTCCGTGTCGGGCTGCCGGAGTCCGTGCGCTTCCTGCACCTGTTGGGACGGACGCAGGAGGCCGAGGCGGTCGTGGCGGCGTTCGAGCGGGGCAGCGGGGTGGTGGATGCCGGGTCCGCCGCCGCAGCCGACGTCACCGACGGCGCTGCGCCCGCCGTCCCCCGCGACGATCATCCGGCGGCCACGTCCGGAATCTGGTCGGCGCGCTACCGCCGGCGGACGGCGGCGCTGTGGGCGGTGTGGTTCTGCATCAACCTGTCATACTACGGGGCGTTCATCTGGATCCCGACGCTGCTCGTCGGACGCGGATTCCCGCTGGTGAAGTCGTTCGAGTTCACGCTGATCATCACCCTCGCCCAGCTGCCGGGCTACGCGGTGGCCGCCTGGCTGATCGAAGTGTGGGGACGGCGCGCGACGCTCGCGTCCTTCCTGGCCGGCTCGGCGATCGCGGCGATGCTGTTCGGGTTCGCCCGAACCCCCGGGGAGATCATCGCCGCCGGCTGCGCGTTGTCGTTCTTCAACCTGGGTGCCTGGGGGGCGTTGTACGCCGTCGGGCCGGAGATGTACCCGACGGGCGTGCGCGGGTTGGGCACCGGTGCCGCCGCGGCGTTCGGACGGGTCGCGTCGATCATCGCGCCGCTGAGCGTCCCCGTGTTGCGGGGCGCGGGCGGGGAGGGGCTGGTTTTCGGCGTGTTCGGGGTGGTGTTCGTCGTCGCGGCCGCCGCCGCGCTCGTGCTGCCGGAGGCCGCCCAGCGTCCCCTCGACGGCGGCTGATGCGCGGCGGGTGCGGTTCCGGAACGAACAGCGAAGGCGAGACGGTCCTGTCCGTGCCCCTGGCCATCGGCGTGATCGGTGTGGCGATCGCCCTCGCCGCCATCGGTGCCGTCGCCAGCCTGCTGACCGAGTGCACCTTCAGCGTGGACCGCGATCCGGAGTGACTGTCGGCGGCGCAGTCCGCACGCTCCATGGTATTTCAGCACCCGACTAGGAAGTGAGTTAGGCCGCATACACGCGGCTTAACTCACTTCCTAGGCCGACAGCCGCTCCTGGCCCGGGTTCTGCTGGGCAAGGAGTTCGCCCGTTCGGGGCAGATCCCTGCTGATCACCTGGCGGACCCCGCCCGGCTCCTCAGTGTGACCAGTGGGTCACTCCTCGAAGGTGCGGGCATGCCCCTTGGTTGTTGGCAACCTCACCCCGAAGGCCGGCCCTGCCGCTCTACTCTGCACGAAGTGTCCGTCGCCTTCGTTTACAGCAGATCACCAACCTATCCCCAACTCGCCACGAGCCCCCCACGTGTGCGCTAGTCTGACAAGTGGGAGAACGAGCAGACGGCCAATAGAAGAGCCCGGTCACGCATGGGTCCAATTCCCTTCTGAGACCGTGTGGACGGACGCGAACTTCTGCGGCGCCAAGTTGGTTGTGGCCCAGTATCAAAGGATCTATA
>WQUE01000189.1 GCA_009785885.1 Actinomycetes bacterium | reverse complement strand
ACCTCGGCTGGGCGGCGCGGCACGGCCTTGAGAGCCTCGTCGGGATGGGGGCGGAGGCCGATCCGGGTGAGCCCACCCGCTACGCCTGGTTCGTCGTCCAATCGGGGCTTGGCCTGCCCGACGAGCAGCACTACCGGCTGGAACAGCACACCGGCATCCGGACCGCCTACCGCACGCACGTGGAACGAAGCCTGGCGCTGGCGGGCATCGCGGACGCGGACCGCCAGGCCGGCGCGGTGCTCGCCCTGGAGACCGCGATCGCCGCGTGCCACTGGGATCGTGTCCGCCTGCGGGACATGAACCAGATGTACTGCCCCCAAACGTGGGAGGAGTTCACGTCCGATGCACCCGGCCTGGACTGGGAGGCGCTGCGGGAGGCGGCCGGGATCCCGGCGCTGCCCGGGGTGATGAACGCCCAGCGGACGTTCCCCGCCGGGGCGGCCGCCCTCGTCGCGTCGGAACCGCTGGCATCGTGGCGCGCCTGGGCCCGCTGGCACGCCCTCCGCGCCCTGTCGCCGTACCTGTCGCGCCCCTTCGTGGAGGCGAACTTCGACTTCTACGGGCGCACCCTGTCCGGCACGCCGCTCCTGCGGGACCGCTGGAAGCGCGGGGTGGCGTTCGTCGAGTCGGCGCTCGGGGAGGCGGTGGGACGCCTCTACGTCGCCCGCCACTTCCCGCCGGGCACGAAGGCGCAGGCGGACGCGCTCGTCGCCGACCTGCTGGAGGCCTACCGCCGCGCCATCGCCGGCCTGGACTGGATGAGCGAGCCCACGAAGCGGGAGGCCCTCGCCAAGCTCGCCGCGCTCAAACCCATGATCGGGTACCCCACGGTGTGGCGCGACTACTCCGGCCTGGTCGTGCGGCCCGACGACCTCGTCGGGGACGTGTTGGCCGCCGCCGCGTTCGACTTCGACTGGGGCCTGTCCAAGCTGGCCGGGCCGCTCGACCGCGAGGAATGGCTCATGACCCCCCAGATGGTGAACGCCTACTACCATCCGCTGCGCAACGTGATCGTGTTCCCGGCGGCGATCCTGCAGCCGCCGTTCTTCAACCCGGACGCCGACGCGGCCGTGAACTACGGCGGCATCGGGTCGGTCATCGGGCATGAGATCGGCCACGGCTTCGACGACCAGGGGTCCGCCACCGACGCGGCGGGCCGCGTACGCGACTGGTGGACGCCGGCCGACCGGGCCGCGTTCGAGGCGCGCGTGTCCCGCCTTGTCGGCCAGTACGACGCGCTGCGCCCCACCGAGGCGCCCGATGTGCACGTGAACGGTGCCCTGACGTTGGGGGAGAACATCGGCGACCTCGGGGGGCTCGTCATCGCCTACCGGGCCTGGCAGATCCACCGCGAAGGCACCACGCCCGACGACTCGCCCGTCGACGGCTACACGCCGACGCAGCGGCTGTTCCTCAGCTGGGCGGCCGTCCACCAGAGCGCGGCCCGTCCCGAATGGATCCGCGAGCGGATCGCCACCGACCCGCACAGTCCCGACGAGCACCGCTGCAACCAGACCGCCCGGAACGTCACCGCGTTCCACGACGCGTTCGGGACCGCGCCCGGCGACGGCATGTGGCTCGACCCCGCCGACCGCGTGACGATCTGGTGAGTCAGACGGTCACGGGCAGGTTGAGGACCGGACCGGTGCACGTCCCGGCGTTGTAGTTGAGGGCGACGGTGTGCGCCCCGGCGGGGATCGGCCCCGGGAACACCTGGTAGGCCTGCCCGGCCGCGTCGAACGTGAGCGTCCCGAGCGGAGTGCCGTCCAGCACCACGTCGGCGTTCAGACCGGGGGTCCCGTGCGCCAACACGCTGATCCCGGTGCCGACGCGCGACACGCCGAACGACGGTGGCGCCGCCACGGTCACGGACTCCGACGCGGACTGTTGCGCGTTGTCATCGGCGGACACGTAGATCGTCTTCGTGCCGGAGTTGAACTGCGTCAGCGGGCCCGTCGACCAGGTGCCGTTCGCCCCCACGACGACCGGCACACTCACCCCGCCCATCGCCTGAATCGTCAGGCGGCTGCCCGGCACGCCCGTGCCGGACAGGCTTGGGAAGCAGACGCTGGACGGCCCGACATCGGCCTGCGCGATCAGGATCGGCGGGACGCTCGGCGCCGTCGTGGGCGGGGTCGTCGTGGTGTGCGGCGGGGCCGTCGTGGCGGGCGGCGGGGTCGTCGTGACAGGCGGGGTCGCCGTCGTGGGCGGCGGGGCTGGCGCGGGGGTCGTCTCGGACGGAGTCGGGGACGGCGTCGTGACGGACGGCGTGGGCGTCACCGAGGGCGAGGGGACGGTGGCGCGGTTCGCCGCAGGGGTCGGGTGGCTCGTCACCAGGATGGCGATGAGCGCGAGAATGACCAGCACGGCAGCGGCACCCGCCGCCACACCCGTCACGACTTGGTTGCCTCCGGCTTGGGGGGACGGGGGAAATACGGGCATGAGGGATGGTTGTGTGATCTCGGCAACGCCACCGAAGGCCTGCGCGTAGCCACTCGACGCGTACGTCGCGGCGCTGACGCCCACGACGCCCGTCGCCAGGGCCGCACCCAGCTTCGTGACCGGGAGTCGGCCGCTGTCGCCCGGCACCTCGGGCCCCGCCCGTTCGTCGGCGGCGGCGCCCAGGCGGTCCTCCCCGGCGTAATGGAGGTACTGCTCGCGGAGCTTGTTCTTCGCCCGGAACACGATCTGGTAGGCGGTGTTGGCGTTGACGCCGAGCCGTTCCGCGACGACGGCGCCGGGCAGCCCCTCGACCTCGCTCAGCAGCAGCGCCTTGCGGTACCGGGGCTGCAGCGAATAGAACGCCTGGGCGATGTAGGAGCGCTCCTCCTGGCCGATGACCCACTCGTCCGGGGACGGGGAGGACGCCTCGGGCATGTCGAACTCGTCGGTGGGGCGCTCCTTCGCGGCGCGCACCATCGGACGGACGGCCCGCGTGCGGACCGCCTGGAAGAGGTACGCCCGGAAGTTGTCGTGCGGGCCCTTGCCGTTGCGGATCGCCTTCCAGCAGCTCAGGAACGCCTCGTCGACGGCGTCCTCGGCCATGTCCGCCGGCATGATCCGCCGGGCGAAGGCGCGGGCGGCGATGACGTGCCGCAACCACAGTTCACCGTAGGGCTGGGGGTCGCCAGAGCGGGAGCGCGACAGCAACTCGCCGTCGTCAAGATCTGAGTACGCCCGTTCCTGCGTCTCTGAAGGCTCGATCGTCACGGCAACCCTTCCGTTGAGTGTTTATATTCTGACATTCTGCCCCGGCGTTCAAGTCAGAGGCCGCTCCAATTTCTGTGCACGATTCGGTGGGACGGACGGGGTCGGCGTGCACACCAATCCCGGCCTGCTGATGTTGCCGGCACATGCGCCCGCGCGAGGGTACGCGGCGGCTGATGCCATGGCCCAGACTAGCCCAATGGTGCTGGTTCACCATAGGCGGGGCCCGTTCGCGAACACGCCCGGCGACGGTGACACATGAGGCGTGAAGAGTCGCAGTCTCCGGCCGGGCAACTCGGACATTCCGGGATGGGTTGCCCGACCGGACGTCCGGGTCAGACCGGTCGCCGCTGCGCGCCACCGTCGATCCTGTCCGGTCCGGTGGTACCCGGGGAGGCCACCGGGCCGGACAGGATCTCCGGCGCGTTCCAGACGGTGGACGGGTGGGGCACCCGGGCAATGGACGCACCAGCGAAGCGGCCCATGGCGCACACCCTTTCCACCGAGGTTTTCCCCGCTCGGCGCAGGACGGCCCAGGGGGAATCACCTAGGGAAACAGGCGTGTGGACGGCCTCTTACACCCCAGTTGCCACGTTATGCTCACAGCAGATTTGCGCGATCGTGGGCGCGTCACCCCAGACCCGGCGCGCTTGGCCACAGCCGGCGGCGGTGGCCCGCAGCGACGACGCACAGCAGCGTCATCCCGGCGAGGACGAGCAGGACCAGGGGCGCACCGGCAGGGCCGAGGCGGCCCAGCAACCACACGACCCCGTCGTGCGCGAGTGACGTGCCACCGGCGATCACCACGACACCGGCGGGCGCGATCGGCACCGTGATGCTGCCCTGTCCGCCCACAGCGATCCCGGACGAGCCTGAGCCCGGTCCGGCGTGGATGCCCACGCCACCGCCGCCCTCCGAACCGGTTCCACCCGTGCTGCCGCCCCCGTCCGTACCACCGCCGGTATCGTCGCCCGGTCGCGCCATCGTCGCCATGACCAGGGCGTCGTTCGTGACGGATCCCCGGGCCGCATCGGCCGCCGTGATCACATACGTCCCGCTCGCGCTGACGTGCTGCCCCGGGCCGAGGCGTCCGGGCTGGGACGGATCGGGCCATGCGCCCCACGTGAGGTGCGCCAAGGGCATCGGGTCGGACACGTCGACCTGCCACAGGGTCACGTTGCCGGTGTTCGTCACGGTGAGCGTGTAGATCAGCGTGTCACCGGGCCGTCCCAGGGTTTTCCCGCCGGCGAGCGTCGCCTGCTTGACCAGC
>WQUE01000188.1 GCA_009785885.1 Actinomycetes bacterium | reverse complement strand
CGTTCGAGCAGGCTGAACGGCGCGGGGCCCAGGTTGAGGAGGTCCTCGTGGAACTGCCGGTCGGTGTACGAGGCGCCCCGCTGGGCCTGGTAGCGGTCCCGCAGGGCCTCGATCTCGTACTGACCCATCGCGTACGGCACGACCTGCAGCGGCGACACCGCGATGTAGTCGACGAAGTCCCCGGCGAACGCCGCGGTGTCGCCCCAGACGGGAACCGCGGCGGCGACGTAGTCGACGGCCGCCTGGTGACTCCACCCCTCGTAGTGGAGGCCGAGGTCGAGACGAAGCAGCACCATCTGGTTCAGCGTGGCGTCGAGTTGATGCAGGCGCGTCACGGTGTCGTCGTCGGCGAGGTAGCGGTAGGCGTAGGTCTCGGCGTACTGGGCCCACCCCTCCACGTACGCGTCCACGGGCACGACTTGCCGATAGGACGACCACGGGCCGGACCGCAACCAGGTCTTCTGCAGCAGATGCCCGGGAATGCCCTCGTGCGCCATGGTCTGCGCGAAATGGCCCGGGAACTGCTCCGCGTAGTCGGCGTCGTACCGGATCTGGTGGGTGTCCTGGTCATCCAGCCGGGGCACAAGGTAGTACGCGATGGAGAAGGCTTTCAGGCTGTCCGGGATCGGGCCGACCTCCACGGCGATGTCCTGCGGCAGTGCGGGGAAATCGGCGGCGGCGTGCCCGGCCCAATAGTCGAACAGGTCCGGGGCGGTCGTGGGACCGTCGAACCGGTATGCGGCGCGCGGATCCTCACCGGCCGCCTCGATCAGCGCCGTGATCGCGTCGACCAGTGCGGGCACCTGCCGGTCGGCGATGGCGAGCACCTCCGCGGCCGGCCGGGAGATCCCGAGCCGGGCGAGGTCGTGGGCATAGGCGGCCCTGGTGGCCTCGGACACGACGACCTCGGCCGTGGTGGCGCCCGAGTCGCGCAGCCGCTCCAGGGCGGCGACGAGCCGTCCGTACGCCGGGACGACCACGTCCGCGTACAGGGCGGCGTTCAGGGCGAGGTACGCCTGCCGAGCCGGTTCGGGAAGGTCCGTGCCCGCCAAACGCTCGGCGAACGAGGCGAGCAACACGTTGTCGCCGGACACGAAGCCGTGGCATTCGTCGATGACCAGGGCGAGCTGCGCGTCGGTCAGGTACAGCCCGCGCGCGGCGCGGTCGTCCTGCAGCCGGATCAGCGAATCGAACACGTCGCCGACCTGGGCGAGCAACACCAGGTACCGGTCGATGGCCTCGCGGTCATCGAACCGATACTCGCTCAGCATGAGGGGCGTCATCACGTGCAGCTTCTCGGCACCCAGGAGACCGCTGCCGTGATAGTGGTACTCCAGCGCCGGCTCGAACAGCGCCATCCGATAGGCCAGGACGTCGTAGTCGTCCTGCTGGTCCGGCGTGAGCAGCGCCCGGTCGATCGTGGCGAACTCCGCGATGCGCGCTCGCACGCGCGCGACATCCTCATCCGCCGGGGCGTCCACGGTGAGAAGACGGGTTTCCGGCGCGTCGATGCCGAGACCGGCGGGGTCGCGGAGGAACCAGTGCAGCGTCAGCGAATCGGCGGTGATGAGGTCCAGGAACTCGTCGTGCCTGACGGCGTCGAACCGCGCCTGCTCTCCCGCCCGCACGTCAACCGGCGCCGCACACCCGGTCAGGCCGAGCGCGAGGGCCGCCACCGCGAGGACGACGGTACGCACCAGGGTCTTGGTCACAGCGGTACCTCTCTTCGAGCCGGATCCGGTCAGGGAAGCATCGCGATTATTTTACTTGCGCATGCAAGTTTCCGGGGATGCCCGACACCCGCCCGCCGGCGTCGACTCCAGGACGGCGGACTCGCCCCACGTCCGCCCGCGACGCACTACGCTGAACACCATGTCGATGCCTGGACCCGACTTCTCCCCGCCGGGTGGGGCGACTCCCCCGCCGCCCAGCGTCCCGGCGTACCCACTGCCGCCGCCCGCCGTGCCACGACGGGACGGGCCGGGAAGGAGCCTCGCGCTGGTCGGTCTCGGGATCCTGATCGGCGCGCTGGTCACCGCCGGTATCGCCTGGTGGCTGCGGCCGGCCACCACCGTGACCGTCCCACCGCCGACCCAGCGGACCGCCGCACCACCCACGTCCGCACCCCGCACCGCCGTGCCCGGGACCGCCGGACCGGGGGGCGTGTGGGTGTGGGGCGACTACGCCTACACCGGACGCGGCCCCGTGAACCAGCTCGATCCGGCCCCGGCCGCCCTGCCGCTGGACGGCGTCACGCAGGTGGCGCCGAACATGGGCGGCGGTCTCGCGCTGCTGAAGGACGGGACCGTGTGGGCGTGGGGCAGCAACGACCACATGCAGCTGGGCACGGAGGCGCGCGCCGAGGCCCTGTACCCGCAGCCCGTGCCCGGCCTGCCGAAGGACATCGTGTCGATCGCCGCCGGCTACGAGACGTGCCTCGCCGTGGACTCCAGCGGACACGTGTGGGCGTGGGGCGCGAACCAGAACGGGCGCCTGGGCGACGGGAACGCGGGTGGTCTCACGATCGACCAGGGCCGCGCCGTCCCCGCCGTGGTCGAGGGCCCGGCGGACGTGGTCCAGGTCGCCGTGGGGTACGCGGGCGTGTTCGCCGTCACCAAGGCGGGCGACGTGTGGGCCTGGGGGCATGTCGACAGCACGGGCCTGGCGGGCGATGGCGTCCTTCCGCCGGCGCCGATCCCCGAACTGCGGGACGTCGCCTCGCTGGCCGCCGCGAACGGCGTCGCGTTCGCCGTCACCCGCGACGGGAGCGTCTACACCTGGGGAACCAACGGCGATTCGAACTGCCTCGCCGCGACCCCGTCCGGACTCGGCCCGGGCATCCCGACCCCGGTGCCGGGACCCGCGGTCAAGCAGGTGGCCGCCGGCGACGGCTTCACGCTCCTGTTGGGGACGGACGGCACCGTGCGCTCATGCGGCGACAACCAGTACGGTCAACTCGGCGACGGGACGACGACCCGGTCCGCGACCCCGGTTGCCGTGCGCGACCTTGCGGATGTGGCCGGGATTGCCGCCGGGCAGATCGCGTCGTACGCCATGACGACGTCCGGCGAGGTGTACGCCTGGGGCGGCAACACCGCCTTCGAGGTGCCGGGCGCCCCGGCCGCCGACGCCCACCCCGCACCGGTGCACGTCGACGGCCTGCGCGGTCTGGTCGCGATCGCGGGCGGGCCGTCCGCCTCCGCGATCTACGGCGTGCAGGGCTGAATCGGGCGTGGGGGCGTCCAGTCCGCGTGGGACGGCCACCATGCCGTCGGGACGCCGGTGGGCCATCGGCCCGCGTTGAGGACGACCCGATCCAGCAGGCGGCGTGAAGCCATCGAAGTCTGGTGTCAGGCGAGACCCACCTCGTGCAGGACTTGCGTCGCCCGCGTGACACGATCGTCGGCCTCGCTCTTCACCCTAGTCAACTCAGCTTGATGGGCATTAATGGCATCCTGCTCGAAAGATGCATTGATGTCCGCCGCCTTCTGAGTGAACCCGAGGCTGTCGCTGCATTGGGCTTCCGCCAGGGCACCCGCATTCATCTGCTCCTGGGACCAAGTGTCCGGCATGTCCACGGATCCGATGCCACCCTCGTTATCGATGGCGTATCCCTTCCCCTCGAGGCAGGCGCGCTTGAGGGCGACCAGGTCGGCAAAGGCTTTGGATTGAGCAGTTCGGTTCATGGCATCGTTGGCATTCCGGAACAACGCATCCCAGGCCGGGTCAGGCACGAATACCCGGTTGATGATGCTGAGCGACTGATAGTCATCCGACATGCCGCAGGTCTTCCCGGTCTGCGGGTCCACCGTGATGCCGTCGTCCTCCGGGACGCTACCCTGGGATGATTGGCCCCATCCGTGGCTAGCCACGTATTCAGAGTCCCAGATACCGAAGTCCCAGCGGGATTGCGGCAACGGCGCGGCCAGCCGTGAACGTGCCGCGGCGATCACGCCAGCCGTGACGGTGTCGGATCCGAGAACGCAACGAGCCCAGACTATTTCCTGGGCCGCCTGGGTGAGCCGGGCATCTTGGTCGTTCATCCCGTACGCATCGAGAGGGCGTTGGATCGTAGCCGTGTCCCAGTTCAATGTTGCCGTCGCGCTAGACCTCGGCGTGGGGTTGGTTGTGTTAGCGCACGCACTCAGCACAAGGGTTGTGCTGAGTAGAACAGCACACGTAGTAATTTGCCGCCTTGTCGCGGGCATTATACCTCCTCGGATTCGCGCGGCGGCGGTGCAGCACCGAGGCCGCACCTCGATTCCACACCGCACACCGTTGTTACCATGACGCTTTGTTGGGCTCCACCTCGACAACCGCGCAACCGCACGGAGTCAGTTGCATCTCCATTGAATGCTGCTGATGGTGTCATTCCAGTTGAAAATCCCGTGATAGTAGCCGGAGAGATTATAGATCCTTTGATACTGGGCCACAACCAACTTGGCGCCGCAGAAGTTCGCGTCCGTCCACACGGTCTCAGAAGGGAATTGGACCCATGCGTGACCGGG